>CAYGPY010000189.1:0-6015 GCA_964351765.1 uncultured Vampirovibrionales bacterium | reverse complement strand
CATCAAGATAGTTATCGCTCGATTTTGGTGGCACTGACTCTGGAGAAAACTCAGCAATGGATGTGGTTGGGATTTTCTCTAGATTGGCAATATCACTCAAGAATTCTTTTTTAGCTTTGGCATCATCATTTAGTCCGTTTTCTTCAAGATACGTGTCCAGGCTCTCACGAGTTACAACTTGGTCATAACCGACAATAACGGCATCGGCCAAGCCTTGTTTGCCAAAAGCCAATGCTTCAAGAGAATTACGTTCTTTTCCTCTGGAGAATTCATTCCAGAACAGATCGCTACGTTTAACGCCAGTACGTTTTACAAACGCATATTCAACGTCTCGTTCAAGTGAGTTCTGAAATTCACGACGGATTTGAAGCTGACTGGATCGGCCACCGAGCCAAGCTCCTGAGCTTGAAGTTGAGATTGAACAATCTGCTTGAAGAAAGCGTTTACCTGTAGCTTGCTGCATCAAAAGAAGCGAATCCACATTCATGTTTGAACGAGCAATCACATCAACAGGGCGGTTTACTAATCTCAGCGTATCAGCAAGCGCTGTGCGGCCTACTTTGCCAAAGTAATCATCAATAAAGAACTTCAGTGTTTGGGTCGTATCCCCACGTTCTTGTTTTGCCCAGTCACGTAATAATAGTGAGCGAAGAGCTGCAGAGGTTAAACCGGGTGAGGGTTGTTGCTCAGTTCTAATCTCAACACCGTAATCTTCATCGAGCAGACCAGAGAAAGTAGGTTGCTTCACACCACTAAATAAGTTGGCTTTATTCAAGGCCGCTAGTTGATTTAATCCGCCTGAGGCTGGTGAGGGTTGCGTTGTTTTGGATAGGCTTGAAAATGCGATCTCTTTTTGAATTTGCTTCGCTGTAACGGGTTTTTGCGCTGAAAACTGAATATTAGAAATCATGAAGTAATGCTCCGATTGATAAATGTACCACTATAACGATATGAACTTGAACGAAAAATATTGAGCTTAGAGAGAGTGCGAGGTAAAAGGCTCAATAAAATATAATTTAAAATACCACTTCAAATATGAATCCACATGTGACAATCTTAATAAAACCATAACCAAGGGTTGGATTGTTTAAGAAAGAGGGAGTAACTAAGGAATTGTTACATTAGATTAAAGCCTTATATACTCCTACAGAACATCATAATCCGCTGATACGCATTCGTGATTACACTGTGTTTTCGTTAGGCTTCTATTACGTATGACCCCTGAACCTATTGAAAATAAAGAAACATCGGCCTTACTCGCGCAATGGTATAAGAGAACGCCTTACCTTTTTTGGCTTACTGCTATGATTGTGGGGCTTATTTTTATATTGGTGCAACTCGACGCCAGTGGCTTTTTGGATACGGTCACGTATCTCAATGAGTCTATCTACCATATCTTTGGTAAGGCATATCTTTGGTTTGTGCTTATTGTGGTATTTTGCTTTTTTGCTATTGCGTTATCGCCTTTGGGCAAAATTCGTTTGGGCGGGCCTGACGCTGAACCAGAGTATTCATTCTTCTCTTGGTTTTCCATGCTGTTTTGTGCCGGTATGGGGACAGGCTTTTTATTCTGGGGTGCTACCGAACCGCTTTATCACTTTATGAACCCACCCCTCTTGGATACCACGACCATCGAATCCCAAAAGGCGATGGCATTTGCCTATACGATTTTTCACTGGGGCTTAAGCCCGTGGGCTGTTTATGGCTTAACAGCCATAGCGATTGGTTTTTTGAGCTATAACATGGGCATGAGCAACCGAATGAGTAGCTTCTTGCGTATGCAAGGCGAGATGACAATGTTTAAACGGACGTTGGCTCTATTTATCGATTTGATGACACTTGTTGCTATTATTGCAGGAATTGCGGCCTCAATTGGTATGGGTGTTTTGATTATTGAGGGTGGCTTGGATTACCTGTTTGGCGTTCCGTCTTCGGTTATGTTGCACTTTATTATTTTAATGACGATTACGGGCTTTTTCTTGTTCTCATCCTATTTGGGTCTTGAAAACGGAATTCGTATGCTAAGTAACATTAGTATGTGGCTGAGCATTGTGTTGTTATTGAGTGTGATGTGGTATGGCCCTCACGAAGAAATGTGGCACGCGCTTGTGATTACGGTGCCCGAATATTTGACGCACTTACCCGCGATGAGCTTAGGAACAGGGCAGTTTGCTGATACGGAGTGGGTTGGCCAGTGGACGATTAATTACTGGAGCTGGTGGATCGCTTGGGCGCCTTTTGTGGGTATCTTTATTGCCATTGTTTCCAAGGGCCGAACACTACGTGAAATGATCTTTAGTATTATGGTGGCACCAACCGTGTTTAGCTTGGTATGGTTTACCATGTTTGGTGGGGCAGCCATCTACTTGCAGCGCGCCAATCACTTTGCTGGTGAAGTCCTTGATCTTAGTGACGTGCATATCATTTTGTTTAAGATGTTGAATACATACACCCACAATGATGTACTCTCAATTCTGGCGATGCTTTTATGTGCTATCTTCCTTATTAATTCTGCGGATTCAGCAAGCTATACCCTTGCCACATTATCTCAGCGTATTTTTCATAAGAAAGAAAGCATTGAGGATAAGTTGGAGAGCTTACCGGATGCGGATACCTCGGATGACAGCGAACCAAGCTTCTTCTTGCAAATGGGTTGGGGATTGCTGATCGCATTTTTAACTTATTCTCTCTTGGTGTCTGGTGGTCTTGGTATTCTGCAAAAAATATCCACCATCGCCGTGCTCCCCTTTATGCTGATTCTATCGGTGGTGTTTGTGTTTGTCATCTGGATGCTAATCCGGTACTACCGAGCCCACTATGTGAATTCGGATTCCTAAAACAGGACGATTACCAGCTTCCGAGACTGCCGGTACTAAGATCTTCATTCTCAAGCTGAGTAAACACGTCTTGCCACATCTTTTTAGGGAGCCTTAAATAAGCGAGGGATTCCTCGTCGTTTTCGTAGGTGAGGTGCTTTCCCTTGCGAACTAGTCCCACCATTAATGGAATGGGAGTAGTACCACGCAGTACACCTGCGCCGACGCGTTTGAGTTTTGAGCGCTTATCGTTGGGGTCGTTGTAATGCAGTTCTTCGGCAGCACCCACACCGGCATCAATCACTTCATCAATAATATAGGCTCCCAGTAACCCATGATTCATCGAAAGAGAAATCGGGATACTAATGGCGTTGGCCGTGACGCCAATGATGGCCTGACGAGATAACAGTGTTTTTCGAGCATGTCGATTGTTTCTTAAAAAGTGGGCGTGATAATTTTTATCACTGGCATTGCCTTGCGTTAGTTTGATGGTATCACCAGAATCAAGGTAACCCAGTTTGACTTCGTTAAAGATAACTTTAAACCGAGCCGGTCGTCCCCAGCGCATCGGTTCGCGCACTTCAATAATCAAGCCTTTTAAGGTCGAGCCTGAAGGTAATTCAAGATCGTTATAGATAACCTTGTCGGTTAAACGAATTTCAAACGGTTCGCCCACGGCGGTTGTTTCAGTATTGGCTTGAGTGAGTACTTTAATAGGCACAAACTTATTAAACGAATGCTTCATCACAACATCGGCCTGCCCCACTTGAGGCAAAACAAGTAAAAGTAACATCGTGAGTTTAAGCACGTTAAAACATGTCGATTTTAGAGCGAACATTGGGTAATCCTTTTTTGAACACTTCTAAATTCTAATAAATTTTAGTTATTATGACAATGCATCTATGTATGTAGATTTTCTGTGGATAAATCTACTGTGCGTTTGGTGCTTTGGGCACTGTACGGCTGAGAAAATATTCAGGATCATGGTCTTCGATGCCCTTGATGCCGGTGGCTTTACGCACGATTTCTTCGATCTTAATCATGTCTACCGAAGGAAGGCTTCCTTCAAGGGCGAGCGTGGTCGGTGTGTTGGAGGTAACCGCATTGTTAATCGTTTTACGAACACCTAAGTCCAACACAAGGCCATGGCTAACTTGGTAGGACTGACTCATCCACTTTAGCCATTCGGTGTGTGTGTCTTCACTGTGTTCCGTAGAGGAGCAGAAAATACGGTTGAGAAGCGGTGATTCGGTCGCTTCACTATTTGTTGTTGTGAGTGCGGTGATGGCTTCAGGGTGGACGGTATCATTAAGGATGTAGCCATCGATAGGCAAGCATTTACCGTAAGCCGTCTCAATACTCATCAGCTTCTTCATTAGGCTTTCATCGGTTACTGGAGCGCCTTGAGCTTCTACCATCAAGTGATGGCGACTCACATCAATAAGGAGCTTGTAAGGGCGCGTTACGGAGTTTGAGCCAATGGCCAAGCTTTTCTCTGCTTCTAATAGTCCGTGTAAACAGCCTTCAACAATGCCTTCATTGGTTATGCGAGCACCAGTAAGCACGGGGATACGAATCCAGTCGGCGTTCAGTTGTGAGGCTAAGCTGACGGCACTTTCAACATCATTGGGATAAACTGTCACACCAAAGGGCACGTGGCAGAGTGTTTTTAGATGCTCGTAAATGTGTGCCATGGCTAGTAAGCCAGAGGGATGCAGTGATTGGGAGGTGTAGGGTTCGTTGCCTGTATTCTCAATTAAAATAGCTGTGACACCGCCACTAACCAAAGCCAGTGCTTCTTGCTCAGCGCGTGCAATCACTTTATCCATATCACCCGACCATAAGGACGATCCGGGTAAAGGAAGCAGCCTCAGAACACCAAATATTGTTTTGTTTGAGACCGGATTTGGGGTGTTTTGTGCTGAAGAGCTCATAAATATATCGGTATCCTGTTTACTTAGGCAATAACTTTAGGCAATTTGGGTGAGGGCTTGGTTTTTATTGAACGTGGTTAGATTCAATTGAATTTTAATTGATTACGTGCAAACTCGTTACGTCTGTATTACTCTATTGTATCTACCACATAGCGTTCTAGCAAAACCTATTTCACTCACTCTCATTTCACCAACCTCAAAAAGAAGCTTTTATTATGACGACGTCTCCTTCAATGGATCAGGCTGAATCAGCTGAAATCGCCTCAGACCCATCATCAACCGTATGTTCTGCCAAGTACACTGTGGCCATTGTGGGTCGCCCTAACGTTGGTAAATCAACGTTAATCAACCGTATCATTGGTTCGCGTACCAGTATTGTTGATGACAAGCCGGGTGTGACCCGTGATCGTTCCTATCACATCGTTGAATGGCAGAAACAGCGGTTCACCTTAATTGATACGGGTGGCTTAATCCCGAATCCAACAGAATCCGATACCTTTGCGGACTTAGTAAACGTGCAGGTGGATATTGCCATTGAAGAGGCCGATATGATTATGGTGGTTGTGGACGGCCTTGAAGGTGTTCACCCACTTGATGAAGAAATTACACGCCACATCCGTAAGCGTTTAAATAAACGCGAGATTCCGATTTATATCATTGTGAACAAAATGGATCGTGCCGATCAAATCCCGATGGCCAGTGAATTTTACCAGCTGGGTTTTGATAATTTATACACCTTATCAGCGCTTCACGGTAGCGTGGGTGTGGGCGATATGTTGGATGACGTCATTGCCCAAATTCCTGAAGAAACTGAATTGGAAGATTCAGACATTATCAAGCTCTGTATCCTGGGCCGCCCTAATGTGGGTAAATCCTCACTTCTTAATACCTTTGTCGGTCAAAACCGTACTATTGTTAGTGATATCCCCGGTACCACACGTGATGCGATTAACGTGAGTTTTGAGCACGTGAAAGAAGACGGTGAGACACAGTCGTTTGAAGTGGTTGATACCGCTGGTATTCGTCGTAAAACCAAAGTAGGCTATGGCGTTGAGATGTTCTCTGTCGATCGCTCCTTGCGTGCCCTGCGTGAGTGTGATGTGGCCATTATTGTGGTGGATGCCTCTGAAAACGCCACGTCATTGGATAAGCCCTTTGTCACAGATCAAGATAAGCGCTTGATTCAGCAAACCATTGAAGATGGCCGTGCGATTGTGTTGGTTGTGAACAAGTGGGACTTGATTGAGAATAAGACCACCCAAACC
>CAYGPY010000188.1:4328-6033 GCA_964351765.1 uncultured Vampirovibrionales bacterium | reverse complement strand
GACAGAAACGTAGCAAAAAACAGTCAAAAAACGAGCGTTTTTGCCCGCTTTTTGACTGTTTTAAGCCATTTTCTCGTGTTTTTGGAGCCTGTTTTGAGCCCTTTTTAAGTGGCAAGCAGTCGCATCAAGCGATTGATTCTAGGGTTTTTTGATAGCGTTGGCTGGTATTTTTTATGGGTAATCTTTACCACTTCAATCGATAACCCCTTTAATTTCAGTACTTTTGGTTGCCCGCTTTGAAGAAATGCTTCTGAATCCAACGCGTTGAGGCCATCTCCGCCGTATTGGGTGCCTGCCAGATCAAATTCACGGCCGTCTAATCGATTCCAAACGTGCGGCTCACGGTGCTCTTCGCCATTGAGTAAAAACGTGACACGCCCTTTAACAATATCACCACCATGCTTTTGCTGAAACGCATACGCCACAGGACCACATAGCCCAGTCAGTGGTGACAAGGCTTTCCGAGATTCGTAGGTGTCGGCGTCATAGGCTAAATCAACTGAAGAGAGCGCTTCCAGCTCTTTTCGGAATGCATGGACGTCTTTATCTAAAGGCATTTCAGGATGGCTTCGCGATCCTGAAAATGTAGTTTTGACGGGCCTTTTAAGCCTGTTTGAAGCGTTTAGAATGCTTGTGTACAAAGACGGTGTGACTTGCATTGTATACCCCTAGATATCTTTATTATTATTGCTATAGTAAGATTGTACGTAAATCACGGGGGTGATGCAAATAGCTGAATAAGCTTTTAGTTAAAGGGTTTAAGGCATAGGTTGAATGCGCTCAGAGGTGTGGTGGTTTTCAATGGCACCACACTCAAAGCCCGCGCCGGGTTTGCCAAACATCAGCTTCCAGCCCAGAAATCGTTGGCTCATAATGTGATTAAACTGATCCGACACGCAACCAAATTTTTGGGTTAGCGTACGTAATTGCCCACCACTATTGCTTTTGTTGATAGTGAGCTGTTCAGGAGTGGCTTGGATTTGCTGGCTTAAACGGACAATACGGTGCATTAAGCTTGTCGCGTTCTTCAATTCACCTTCGGCTTCTTGGGCACTGGAATTACGAATCATCACAGTATTGAGGTTCTCGACCAGCTTGTTACCAGTGCGGTTTAATGCCTCGATGTCATTGGTATTGGTGGTGATGAGGGCAAGGAGTTTTTGTTTTTCTGTTGCCGTGCTCAAACTGCTCTCGTAGGTTGCCATTTGATTGATGCTGCTTAGTGTCCAATCATTAACACGTTTCCAATAGGCGCGTTCGTGCTGTGGTAGATCGGTGTTTTTCATCAATGCGTTACTGTGGATGTGAAGTTGTTGGGCTGTTTTAAACAGACGACTCATTTGCTCACGCAATGTAATTTGCTGAGGGTGCGAGGTGTTAGCAAAGGCGTCATTAAAGGTTTGAACCCCACCATTGAATGAGCTCACGGCTGAGGAAACCTTAGGAATGAGCTCGCTATCCATCAGTTGTTGATTCACATTGTCAAAGGTACGTCCAATGGCGTTTGCGTTTTTTTGGAAAGAATATAACGTGTCATCAAGGTTACGGGTGTTCTCACTAAACTGTCGAATACCTTTGGCGGCTTCGGGTAAGGCTTCGGCCACAGGGTCTTTGACATCACGCGCAAAGGCGCCCACGTGCTCAGCCATTTTGCCAACGTGTTGGCTTGCTTGATTGACCGAAGCGAGGGTTGCAGAAGTCGCAC
>CAYGPY010000188.1:0-4318 GCA_964351765.1 uncultured Vampirovibrionales bacterium | reverse complement strand
ACCGAGGCATCTTTAATATTTGCGACTGCTTTTTGGGTGGCGTCCAGTGTTTTTTCGATGGTGCGATCTTCAGCAATCTGAGCAAGCTGACCTTGGATTTTATCCCACGTGACGTTTTCTTTTCCTAGAATGACATCGCCTTGCTCAATATAGCCTGATGCAATTTCAGTGTCTTGCAGGGTACTGTCTTGGTTGTATTTTTCGGCAATGGTGTCGTCTTCACCTGAGGTTTTAAGCGCGCCCAAGATGTTTTTGTCTTCATCGGCTGGACGAAGTTCCATGTAGCGTTGCCCTGTAATGCCTTCAAGGCGGATATGGGCGTGAATGTTTTTAGGGATTTTTAACCCTTCATCGGTAATACCTACTTCAACTTGGGTGTGCTGGTAATCGTCGGTTAAGTTAACATTAACCACATAACCAATATCCACACCACGGTAAAGCACGGCACTGTCTTTCACAATCTTATCGGGCACATCATACTCCACAAAAAAGGAGTATGCGGGCTTCACCGAAATGGCTTTAAGCGCAATAATGCCAAACACAAGCAACGAGAGTCCAATAAGAATAAAGAGTCCTACTGAAAAAGCGTATCGATTTGGTTTTGATGAAGACATAGTGGTTTATATCCTTTATTTTTTTGGATTTAATACTTAAGGGTGTTTTAAATTTTGATGGGGCCTTCTAAAAGACGCTCTCTGAATTGTTTGGGTGCCGGATCGTCACTGCTCATAAAAGTTTTTTTATCGCCTTGGAAAATAAATTTTCCTTGATTCAGTAATGCAACCTTATCAGCCATGTTTTCAACCGCTGTAATACGGTGTGTTACAATGAGTGTGGCCATGTTGAGATTTTGATTCAACTCGGTCAGTTCTTGTTCAAGTTTGTAAGAGAGAATTGGGTCGAGGCCTGCAAATGGCTCATCGTACAGCATGATATCGGGCTG
The DNA here is from genome assembly GCA_964351765.1 of uncultured Vampirovibrionales bacterium. Lineage (GTDB taxonomy): Bacteria > Cyanobacteriota > Vampirovibrionia > Vampirovibrionales > Vampirovibrionaceae > CAYGPY01. The sequence goes on along the minus strand of CAYGPY010000188.1, from coordinate 3,375 downwards.
TATGGCCAAAGCACGGGCAATGCCAACCCGCTTTTGCATGCCACCCGACATGTCACTGGGGTAGGCATAAATACTGTCGGACAAGCCGACGAGCTCTAAAATTCCTTCGATGCGTTCTTTTCGCTCGGTTTTATTAAGCCGGTTTTCTTTTTCGCCCGAGTTCTTAAGAACCAAGTTCATGTTTTCAAACACGGTTAAGGAGGTGAACAACGCCCCTTGCTGAAAGGCCATACCAATCTTAGTCGTGGGTTTTTCATTATTTTTGTTCGTGTTTTCAGGAAAGTTTAATTCGCCTGACGTGGCGTTAAGTAAGCCAGAAACAATACGAATAAGGGTGCTTTTGCCTGAGCCACTTGGGCCGAGTAAGGTCGTGATCTCATTACGGTGGGCGTTTAAATTAACGCCGTTCAGTACGGTGGTATCCCCAAAGCTAAGATGAATATCTTTCAATTCCAGCACCAGCTCACCCGACTCCCTATTTTGAGGTGTCGATAAGGCCGGTGGTGTTTGGTTGTTGTTGTGTGTCGTCATATTTTAATAAATGTACTTTGTTTTGGCGTCGGTTTTTTATTGAAACAACAGTGACGTTAAAATATAGTTCAGGATAAAGATAGCCAACAGGCACGATACAACGGTTTGTGTGGTTTGTTTACCCACGGCTTCACTACCGCCTTCAGTTTTTAAACCATTGTGCGATCCGATAATTACAATGGTGACCGAGAAAACCAGTGCTTTGATTAGAAGGCTAATGACTTCTAGACTGTGTGTGTTAAAGCGCGCAGAGTCCCAAAAGACACCTTCGGGGATACCGAGCAGCATTTCGGTGAAAATTTGACCACTTAAAAGGGATAACGTGCAACCAAACACGGACAGTATCGGACCACTAATACAAATAGCCAATAATCGCGGGGCAACAAGATAAGCAACGGGATCGATACGAAATACCTTGAGGGCATCGATTTGTTCTGTTACTTTCATTGTGCCAATTTCAGCTGTAATGGCGGCACCAATATTACCGGCCAGCACAATCGAAACAAAGATGGGTGCAAGCTCTCTGAACATCGCAATGGACACAAAGCCCCCTACCATGTTTTGTGCGCCGTATACATCAACAATTTCACGTCCAAACTGCACGGAGATGGCCATTCCAATAAACGATGCCGACATGGCCACAATGGGCAAAGAGCCGATACCGGTTTTATCAATCTCTCTTAGCACGTCACTATAATGCACTTGTCCCGTCACAATGGCCTTAACGGCATAGGCAAACACCAAAAAAGTATCACCCAAGTCTTCAATGCTGGATGCTACGGTGTTTTTAACGTGATAAGCCAGTGTGGGCTCACGATTAGACGTTGGCATAGTCGTTACTTTTTTCTTTATGTAAACGTGTACCGATAACGGAAATGGACTCTAAATCATCTATTCCGTCTAGTCTAATATAAATGACATGCACTTCCTATGCGATTGATAACCTATCTACACATTTGCTCCAACTGGCTATGGTTTGTAGCGACAGGGTTGTGAATCATTAGTGCTTAAATCGACCTGCTGTGTCATTGCGCCATCCACCAGGGACGCCACCTGAAAAGTTTTTCTGTAGGGGCTGTGATGGATTGAATGACAGGCTTGGCATACTTAGTGGATTGCTCGCATGGTTGTTGGCTTCGTTTTCAATGCGTTTTTTAGTGAGTAAGATATTGATACCCGCTGGTAACAAGCCAAGTAAGAAGATAGAACTCACTAAGCCAGTTACAGTCCGGTTTAACCAGATTTTACTTGCTGTTTTCTCAAGTGCAGGCTGACTTTCAAGCGCTTTATGAATGGCTTTTTTGGTAATGCTACCGTCACCGTGAGTTTTGATTTGATCGATGGTCTTTTGACCCAGTTTTTCGACGAATTTTTTACCATAGTGCTTATCAGCGACCATTGCAGGTACAAAGAAGGCAAAGTTAAAGGCAAAGAACTTCAGGATTTGCTCTTTAAGCTCAAATTTATCCCGAGCACCTTGTAGGGCACCAAGGTAAGAAGACACTCCCCAGAATACAAAGGCATCCCATTTCTTTTTACCAAAGTTACTGAAGCCCTTTTCACCAAAGCCAAATAGCTTGTCCATCGCTTGCCCAATAGGCCCCATTTTCAGAGAATGCTTGGCGCCATAGCGCCCCATAGCAATAGAAGCCGCTCCTAAGCCCAAAAACGCGCCCATAATTTGCAGGGTGTTCTTTTTATACTTGTCGAGCTTGGCATTAACAGCTTTCAGGTTTTCATACGGGTTTTGTTTAAGCGGCTCGGCCTTGCCTTTAGTGATAACGTCCTTAAAATCGACCTTACCGCTACGCTTGGTCGTCATATAGTTACGGATAAAGCTCATCGCCCACATTAGACCAAACATTGGGAATAAAATCCCCATGGAATGCCCTAGTTGAGCCCATTTCTTTTGAATGGCGGTCATATTTGGCTTGTAGAGTGTCTTTTTAAGGACTTTGTCTATTAAAAGGGTGGGGCCAAAGGCGGCCACGGTATTACCGACTTCAAAGGTGGCCACATCTAAGCGCTCGTCCCAGCTACGGGTAATGGCCATTTTAGGCGCGTTAATGCCTACCACCTCGCGGGCGGCAACATCAAGCAAATAGCTGTTTTCCAGCTTGCCTAGTGTGTTGACCAATAAACTCATGGTTGTTAATAATCCCCTGAAACGCCTTTGCCATATGTTTTTAGGGCGCTTTCTTGTGAAAACAGTTATTATAGACTGAAGCGACCTGCTAGACGAGTATTTGTAACTATTTGCATAAACGTCAAACAAACCATCTTGTGCTAGCTAACTTCATATATTTTTATTTATTTAACGATTGAGTCTATTTGGTTTTTGGGTGTTTGATGACAACCAATCGTGTTCCATTGTTTGTTGGATCTTTGGAAGAAACGGCTCTTTTTGCTCGTGTAGTTAATGGATCTTGTTCAGTAATCTCGTTTTTGGAGGGCCCTCCTTTTTATAATGATTAGACGCGCCCGTAATATAGATAGATCCCGTATACAGATCTCGTGCGCAATACGGTCACTGGTTCACCATAGTATTTTACGTACTAAAAAACTAAGAAAAAAGCACAAGAAGGCGAGAACACGATTACAGAGAACAAGCACAATAGCACCACGTCACCGGCTGCCAGCGTGTCGCTTCGTCAAGCGATTGATGGGTATGCTCGGTTTTTGATGCGTAATGTGGACATCACCTCTCAAACGGTGCTGGCCTCGTTTTTGGTGCAGGTGTTTGGTTTGGCGATGCCGGTATTTTACATTGTTATTTTTGACAGAGTATTCGGGCGCAACAACCTTGCCACCCTTGATGTGATTGCCATCGGGATTTTACTGGTG
>CAYGPY010000187.1:0-6055 GCA_964351765.1 uncultured Vampirovibrionales bacterium | reverse complement strand
GTTTAATGAGAGCTTATCAAGCTTATCGCCTTCCCACTCAAACACGTTGGCTTGAAAGGCGGCACCCTCTTTTGTTTTTAAATCAGCGGTAACGCTCCAGTATTCTTCAGCGTTAAAGATTTCAATCTCGTTTTCGCGCTCACAGATCATGCGAAGAGCAACCGACTGAACCCGTCCAGCCGAACGACTGCCTGGTAACTTACGCCACAAAATTGGTGATAAGTTAAAGCCTACAAGATAATCCAACGCCCGACGGGCCATATAAGCATCCACCAAAGCAGAGTCAATCTCACGCGGATTTTCCATCGCCTTTAGAATAGCCGTCTTGGTGATCTCGTTAAAGACCACACGGGTTACTTTTTTATCGCCAATGGCTTTTTTCTCTTTTAGTACTTCATAAACGTGCCATGAAATCGCTTCCCCTTCGCGGTCAGGGTCAGTTGCGAGAATGAGTGAGTCAGCACTTTTTACTGCTTTAGTAATCTCTTGGACACGCCTGTTGGCTCTATCATCGATTTGCCACTGCATCGCAAAATTGTCTTCGGGATCAACCGAGCCATTTTTGGCGGGCAAATCACGAATATGACCATAACTGGCCAGTACTTTATAATCGCTCCCAAGGTATTTATTAATGGTATCGGCCTTGGCAGGGGATTCCACGATAACAACGTGCTTCATTGCGTTTTATCTTCCTGAAGTTGATAACAGTATTAATGACGGGGAAGCGCCCATAACAAGCGCTGAAAGATTGCTTTGGTTATCTTTACCTTACCTTATATATAGGTGTGTATATACGCCAAAGATATCCGCATTTCAACATAGATAATCAGACTTGGCAAGCCTGCGTAAAGTTTTAGTTCGTTTGTCATCTCTACTTACGGCCTTTGTAGCGGTACTTCAGCCATAAACAGGGGAACATTTGATTGAAACCCAACGTCGAATATACCAGATGGAAACATCACCAACTTAAAACAACCATAACTCTTATTCTCCAAAGCAACACAAACCTCTCTTAATTTTCTCCTTCAACCCTGCAACAATATGAGTGGACACCAAGCAACCCGAAAACAATTGGGTATCTTGATTGGCCACTCTCTTTTTTTGCAGAGGAACCACAAATCGGTTTACGATTGAGCCAATTCACCCGCTTCTTTTAAGGCCGTCATATAATTGGCCTGCCACAGGTTAATATCATTTTTATGAACGTAAGATTTCAAGGCATCGGCTCGGCTCTTTTTTTGTTCTCCAGGCATCGATGCCGCTTCAAAAATGGCGTCAGCTGTTTGCTGTGTGTCTCTTGGATCGACTTGGATGGCATCGGTAAATTCTTGAGCCACACCCGCATTCTCACCTAAAATCAATACACCCGGCTTATCATCGGGTTGAGACACAGCATATTCCTTGGCCACTAAATTCATCCCATCGGCAAGTGGGGTCACCAGTGCAAAATCAGAAACCATCATATAAGGCACCAATTCTTTTTGGGGCATCCCTTCAAGCCATACAATGGGCTCACCTGGGTATTTTGCGTTAATACTTTTTACTAAATCAGCGACTTCTGCGTTTAAGCGCTTATACGCATCCACATCTTCACGGCTTTTTGCACCAATCTGAACAAATTTAAACTTACCTTGATACTCAGAGTTCTGTTCTAAAAATAAGTCAATTGCTTTCAATCGCTCAGGGATTCCTTTAGTGTAATCCACGCGGTCCACACCCACACCCACTGTCATCCCTTTAAATTCTTCTGTTAGTTTCTGGTAAAAATTTTGTGCTTCTTCAGAATCACGAATACTTTCAAAGGCTTTAGGGTCCATACTAATCGGAAAGTCGCCCACCTGAATGATACGGCCTTTATAGGCGATGGTCTGATTTTCAAAATTAACATCCGCACCCTTAACCAATTGATCCACGGTGTTCAAGAAGTTATTCACATAACTCGGTACATGAAAGCCAATTAAATCATGGGCTAACAAGCCTTTTAGTTGTTGCTTATGGTTTGGCACCTTTTTATAAACATCGGGTTCAGGAAACGGAATATGATGAAAGTACCCTAAAGAGCGAGGTGCTTTATTGGCGCCTTCAACCGAAATCAATGGCAATTGATCCAACACACGGTACATCACACTGTTACGCTTCCGGATTTGGCTGGCAACCTGTTGCAACTGATAGTCATGAATCCATGCATCATCGCCGATTTCCATGCTTTTCATCGTTTCAATTGCAAACTTCTTATTCACCTTCTTATAAGCGCGGGCGTCCAATCGAATACCAACTTTACGCTTTACATCGTAGGCCATATTCTTTATCTTACCCAAGCCTTCAGGCTTCACCACATCAAGCCAATCCAGCAGGCTATGGTTAACAGGCCAAAGAACACCATTGGCAAAACCGTCATAAAAACGGTGCTTTTGCTTATCAGATAAATTGACACTCACCACATCAAAGTTAGCGGTCGAGCCATCTTCGTTTTGAACCTTAATACCGTCAAAATTATCGGCATCTGAATCATTCCAGAATACCCATGTGCCTCTATCACCAGACTTATCAGCGGAAAATGCTGCTCGCATAGCTGTTGCGAGGCCACCCGGTTTTAGGTCAAAGGTCTGGGTCTCTTGATTCACTGAACCCGGACCACGATTGCTCACTACAATGGTTTTACCAAATTGGGGCTGTAATGATAATGACATATTTAACGATCTCCATAGTGATATGTTTTTACGATGTACTTCTATAAAGATCCGTGACTATTTTTTTGTGCTAGCAAATGATAAACATGTTTAAAAAATAAAGACCCCCGTATGCCTTTACAAACAAGGTCATCGGGGGTCTCTATCAATAATAGTAATAATCTAAGCTATCTATGCACCTGTTGGAGCCACCTCACCTTCGCGCATAGATAATAAGCCTGTTACCAGAGTTAACCCACCAACAATGGTGTGAACCAATGAGGAACCTCCAACCAAACTTAATATCAACTCATTCACAAAAGGCACAGCGAGCATCAGCCCTGCCAAAATCATTAAAATAGGTGCGTACTTTGTCATAGGTGTCTCTCCTTATCATCTACAGGCATCCATACATCAGTTACAACCTACCCTATGGGCACGTTATCACTGCTTATTGATATCCTGATGTTCTATGAAACCGACTTGATTCATCACCGTTTATGGTAAAAAAGTATAAATAAAAGGTGTAAATCAGGTGTAATAAGAGATTGCTAAGGGGCGGGAGGTATGAAACCCTACTGGTAGAAACCCTAAGAATAATAAAACATTCTTATCCCAGTAAAAACAATTGCTCTTTGCTAAGTCTACCAACTTTTCAGAAAAGAACAAGCGCCCATTCTTATTCCATATCATTTCAAGCGCATAATGACACCACGAAGCAACCCGTTTTATTGGTTAAACCAACAACCCCATACCCAATAAAATGACCACCAGCCCAATGACTTGTTTGATGGTTAACAGCTCTTTTAAAAAAATAAAGCTAAATAAGGCCACCAACGCAAAGTTGGAATTCATAATAGCCGTGGCCACCCCTGTTTGCGAACCGGGCGTGGTGTAAGCAATCATCAAGCAAATCAGGGCAGACCCTGTTCCCAAGCCTGCCAATACGGACCACATTACCCCTTGCGGATGTGCCAACACATCAGGTTTTTGTGTCAATAGAATTGTGGTGGCTAACACCACGTTCACGCAAAAGATCACCACAACAATGCCAAACGCAGATTGCCCAGCTAAACCCGCCATGCGGGCAAACATGTTCCCCAGCGTCATCAATCCCAAGCTAATTACCGACCACATCACCCACGATAACCCAGATTGGCCTAAAAGTTGTCCCATGATCCATTTGCTCCTAGTGATTCATTGCTACTTTATAATCGTTGAAAATAATGAGTATTTCTCACTTTAGCATAATTGGCATAGAATAAAGGGCATCACCACCTTACTTTGACATGAAAGCACCACCCTCTTATGCCCGATACACCCAAATCCAACAAACCCTCCGAGTATTCTTCATCAGCACTGATGGTTCGTATCAATAAATTCTTAGCTGACGCGGGACTGTGTTCTCGGCGTGAAGCCGACACATGGGTAGAAGAAGGTCGAGTGAGTATTAATGACACCACAGTCACCGAGGCCGGAACCAAGGTCAACACGGCCACTGATGTGGTGACCGTCGACGGTAAAACCATTGGTGCTAAATCCAAGAAACACACCAAGTACATTCTCTTTCACAAGCCCACCGACTGTATTACAACCCGCAAAGACGAAAAAGATCGCAAAACCATTTATCACTATCTTCCGAAAGAGTACGGCAATCTAAAACCTGCTGGCCGACTGGATAGAGCCACGACAGGGGTGCTAATTCTTTCTGACGATGGGGATTTTATCCATAAGATCACACACCCTTCCTTTGAACACCACAAAGAGTACGTAGTCACGCTTGATAAGAAGCTCAAAGACAATGATGCCCAAAAACTCGTGCAGGGCATTCGGTTGTTCCCGGAAAACAAGCTGGCCAAAATGGTATGGATTGAACAGATTGTGTCCAACGAGCCTGTTTATTCCATTGGCTTAATTACAGGGCTCAACCGACAGGTACGTCGATCTTTTGAGGAATTGGACTACAGAGCCACCAAATTGAAGCGTGTCGCCTTTGGTGATGTTGTTCTGGGACGCCTTAAAATTGCAGAATACAGGGACTTGACGCCACTTGAGGTGAAAACACTCACAAAAAACGCTTCAAACACACCCACTAAAAAACAATAAAAAGTTAATATTAGGCTTTCTTGCGGTGTTTTTTAGGCTTTTTTACCGGCTTTAAAGGCTTTTTTGCTAAAAAACACCTACGCATGGCTAACCGTTTGGTCTATTGAAGCCGTGGTGGGGTATCCATTACAATGAAATAAGGTAAAATAGAATAGGATCGATATCTGTATTCACAGACGGGTTAAGAGACAACTTAGATACCCTTTGTTCGATACCACTATTTTACATATTTATTTTAAATCCGTGTTTCCAAACGCTACCCGTATTTAGATTAATCACCGTTTTATTTATGTCTGGATGATAGAGGCCACTATGTTTGAACGTTTTACAGAAAAAGCCATTAAAGTTATTATGTTGGCGCAAGAAGAAGCCCGCCGCTTAGGACACAATTTTGTTGGTACCGAACAAATCCTTTTAGGATTAATTGGTGAAGGCACCGGTATTGCCGCCAAGACTTTAAAAGGAATGGGAGTGAACCTCAAGGAGGGCCGCGCCGAAGTCGAAAAAATAATAGGCCGAGGCTCTGGCTTTGTAGCCGTTGAGATTCCGTTTACACCACGAGCCAAACGAGTGCTGGAGCTCTCTTGGGATGAAGCCCGCCAGTTAGGTCATAACTACATTGGTACCGAGCACTTATTGCTTGGCTTGATTCGTGAAGGCGAAGGCGTTGCCGCCCGCGTGCTAGAAAACTTAGGCGTGGATTTAACCAAGGTTCGCAGTAATGTCATTCGGATGTTAGGTGAAACCCGTGGAAGTAGTACCTCATCCTCGCCGGGTCGCAGCAAGACCCCAACGCTGGATGAATTCTCTGTTGATTTAACCTTGGCCGCACAAGAGCAACGCCTCGATCCGGTTGTGGGTCGAGAAAAAGAAGTTGAACGTGTTATTCAGATTTTGGGTCGCCGAACTAAAAACAACCCTGTGTTGATTGGTGAACCCGGTGTCGGTAAAACCGCGATTGCCGAAGGCTTGGCACAAAAGATTTCAAATGGTGACATTCCTGACACCTTGCAGGATAAAAAAATCATTCAACTTGATATCGGCTTATTGGTTGCCGGTACCAAGTACCGTGGTGAATTTGAAGAACGCTTGAAAAAAGTGATGGATGAAATTCGCCAAGCGGGCAACATTATTTTGGTTATTGATGAATTACACACCTTGATTGGTGCCGGTGCCGCTGAAGGCGCTATTGATGCAGCCAACATCTTAAAGCCCGCTTTGTCTCGTGGTGAATTCCAATGTATTGGAGCCACCACGATAACCGAAATCCGTAAGCACAT
>CAYGPY010000186.1:0-6066 GCA_964351765.1 uncultured Vampirovibrionales bacterium | reverse complement strand
CATCTGTGATCCATAAATCGATCCGTCATGACAGATAAAAAGAAGTTGTTTTGGTTGTGATCTTGAATTCGACATGATCGGCAAAAAACTTATGAATTCTAAATTTAGCGGGATCCCAGATCTGATCAGTGTTTGCGATCTTTTTGAAAATTTAATTAAAAAAAGTTTTAAAAAACTTTCATTTTTTTTACGCACAGATCCAAAAATCTGTTACAATTTTTAATATACTAAGTTACTGGATCACCTGACGCATTCAATCTTTTGCGGGATCCAACAAAAGCGATTTGGTTAAGCAGAATAAATTAAGTTACCGTGTTTTATCGCATCTATTTAGACTGAAAATAATAATAAAAGCTAGAAACAAATGGTTAGCTCGTTACTCGTTATTTATTAAAACCTATATAAGACTTGAATTACCGCTATCTTACCTCATTCATAAGTGGTACAAGTTGTGTCCTTAAATTTTTTATTTTAAGTGGTGAAACTGAACGGCAGTCCTTTTTGGACTGCCTTTTTATTTGCAAACAAATCGCTTACGGGCAGCGAGCATCAACAAAGTTTTTTAAATTACCAACGTGTGGATGATCCGCTTTATCCACTTGGCGTAATAGATTTTTGGCTTTACCACTGGCACCCGTCATGCAATAGGCCGCGGTTAAATTGTATTGCGCCTGCACTTTATTAAACGGTGTACCAAATTGGTTTGAAGTTAGTTGAACAACTTGTTCTAATTCTTGAATCACTTTACTCCAGTTACCAAGGCTTCCGTAGGCCGCGGCCAAACCCACACGGGCATCAGCAAAGTCAGGTTTTAAGGTAAGCGCTTGAGAATATGCTTTAATGGCATTTCTGAATTTACCGCGACGACCTAATTGACTCGCTTCGTTATACCAATCCAAAGCAGTTTGCTTAGCGGGCTGAGTTGAAACCGAAGCCGTTGAGACGGATGTTACTTTGGGTTCCTGCTTTGGTGAGCGAGGCATTTTGGTTGCAACAGGAGATTGTGATGATGATTTAAGAGCTTCTTTTTTTGCAAGCGGCTCAGTCATAATCGTGGTTTCAGTAGGCACAGTGGCAGATTTGTTTACAACTGTTTTAGCTGTTGCCGTAACAACTTCTGGCTTAACCACGGTTTCAACGTGAGCAACAGGTTGCTCTGTTTTTACAGGGTTTGTTTGATTCACATCCGTTTTTTGCGCTGTTTCAACATGGGTATTAACCGGCTGATCGTCGCTCGTTTCGGTTTCAACCTCATTTTCAGAGGTTGTGTTTTCGGCAACAGCTTGTGGCATCTCAACCAAGGGTTGTGGTGGCATGGCTTCGCCCGTTTGATTTGGTGTGCCGTCATTCAACGGTGTCGGGGTCAGGCGCGCATCATTGCTGCCGTTATGTATCGATTCGGTTGAGCGAGAAAAATTATTCAAAGGTAGCTTAGGGCTCCCTTGATACTGACTCTTGGCATTCACATCGGGCATTAAAACATGGTTAATCGGCAACATCATCGCTGTTAACCCAAATAGCAAACAGGCGGTAACAAAAAACCGATTTAAACTAACGTGCTTCATGTGTGAATACCTTTCTTGTGTGTTTCAAATTACGTATTTTTATTCCCACTCAACTGTGGCGGGTGGCTTACAGGTCACGTCATACATCACCATATCCACTTCAGGATGGGTTGAGGTAATGTCGTGGGCTATTTTAGCCAAGAAATCATGGGTCAATTCTTTTTCAAAATTAGTGTGCCCCGCACGGTTCATGGGGTAGGCTTGAGCCGTCATATAGTCTGATGTTTTTACTGCACGAATGGCAACCGAGCAGCCATTGCCTCGGCCAATTGGCAACACATTTGTTTCAGTCGGTTCGCGTGTATCCACAGGCACCAACACTGATAACAACTGACTCACTCCATCATACAAACCCGCTTGTTTAAAGGCAGTGGTTACGATGTGATCAATCTTGCGGGCGCGTTCGGCCACAGTGCGATTTAAAAGCGTGGGCGTAATTTCAGAAATGGTTTCAGGCAATTCCTGACGATTAATAACCACAGCCACACGGTTAATGTCTTTAAAGGTGTTTGTGATCTGTGAAGCCAATGCCGATAAACGATCCCATGTCATGTCCTCACCCTTGGCTTCGCCTGTCATGAGTGCCTCACCATACAGCAATGCTAAATGACGATACGAACGTTGATCACCCTGAACACCAACCGATTGCACTGGTAATAACGAGCCTTTTAAATCAAGTGAGCTAGCCATCTCATTGAGTTTTACATTAACGGATGAATAATGCTCGGTGATATAAGGCTTCTCGGTACATAAGATGCGAATACCTAAACCCGGACCCGGATATGGCTGACGTCGAACCAACTCATTAGACAAACCCAACATCGAACCAATGCGACGTACTTCATCTTTATGTAGATCACGATTCGGTTCAATGATCAGCCCTTTTTCTCGTTGTGCTTGAATCACAGGAACATCATTATGGTGGGTTTTAATCTTGTGCGCCGAAGTACTCACATCAGGATTACCGCTCTCAATCAAATCAGGGCGCAATGTACCTTGGGCAATAAAGGTATCATCTAGATCCAAGCCACTCTCAAGCACGGCCTCTTCGATCAGCTGGTAGAAGACCTCACCAATAATCCGACGCTTCATTTCAGGATCGGTAACGGTGCTTAATGGCCCAACGGTTTTGCCGTCATCAGCACCACCACGCAATGTAACTTCGCTATCAAAAAAGCGATCACTCGCATCAATGCGTCTAAAGTGAGACAGCCCCAATGCTTTCAGTGAGGACTCAACCAAGTCACTTTCTTGATGACGCATTAAACCTGAATCAATATGCACGGCATACACGTTATCAGGATTAACCGCTTTTAAAAGCAAGGCCGCCACAACCGTGGAATCCACACCGCCGCTTACTAAAACAAACACATTTTTATTGCCAATCTTTTGGCGCAAATTTTCAAGGGTATCATCGAGGCGATCATCAAGCGTAAAATTCCCCTTGCAGCCGCACACTTCATATAAAAAGTTACGGAGCATCGCCGTGCCGTTTTCACTAAGCTCAACTTCAGGATGAAACTGAAGGCCGTAAATTTTATCGTGTTTATTCTCAATGGCCGCAATCACAAGCTTGGATTGATCGTGACTTTCAGAATAGGCTGTAACACGAAATTCAGGGGCGACCTCTCCAACACAATCACCATGGCTCATCAACACCTTCTGAGCCGGACTCAGATTCCAAAAAAGTTGGCTTTCTCCCGGCGTTACCGCAATAGTGGTAGCGCCATATTCTTTGTTGCCACTGCCAATCACTGTGCCGCCAAAATGCTGATTCAGAAATTGCATGCCATAACAAATACCCAGAACAGGAATACCCAGCTCAAACAAGTCCGCATCGGGCTTGGGGGCATCGTCCTCATAAACGCTAGACGGGCCACCCGATAAGATAATACCGGAGAAACCTTCTTCTTTGAGTGTTTGTGCCGATACATTCGCCGGATAAATCGCCGTACTCACGTTCAATTCTCGAACACGTCGGTCAATCACCTTGGTGTATTGCGCACCACAATCAAGAATGGCAATGCGATCGAGTTGCGTCGAATCGGTAGAGGTGGAATCAGCAGTAGACATAAAGAAAAATGATCTCAAAAAGGTTAATAAAGGAGCATCTAATCAAAGAGTAAAAACACCTCTGATGTCAGAGGCGAGAATCCAACTATTATAGTCCTGACACAACCCGAAACCAAGGATTGAGAAGGGGAATGTAACATTATAAAAACAGCAAGATTCAAGTTAACAAAGCACTGCTCTTCTAGCAGTAACAGGGCCTTTTCCTGCCCTGTTCGATCGACCCTATTACGTTTATTCTTGGGGCTTCCAGCCCCAAACCACAAGCATTTCAAGCAAAGAAAAATCAAGAATTCTATAAGAAATCAACCCCTTTAGACCAGTCAACTTAAAGCAAAACAGCCAAGTGAAATCACCTCAACAATGCTGCCAAGCGGGTGGGAGGACGTCTGCTTTTTGTTAGCGAGCACGGATGCGAGCGGCGGTTGAGCGCACAGGAAGTGCGATCGAAACCGTAACAAAAAGCAGATGCCCTCCCACTCGCTATCGAGATCAAAATAACCAGAGGAAAGGCTTAAAAACTAAACAAACGCTTCTTTCTGAATCATAATGCAAGCGTTGTCCACAACCGTCATACCAGCCTTTTTGGCCATTTCAATAGCGTCATCGCTCTCGGCACCGGGTTGGAACCAAATATTTTGAACGCCCTTAACAAGACAGTCTTCAACAACCCGCACACCCAATTGAGGAGGCACAACCACGTTCACAACTTCAGGCACCACAGGAAGATCTGCCAGCGTGTTATAGCATTTATCGCCTTCAATCAGCTCTAGCTTTGGATTGACACCATAGACCTCGTAACCCGCATCACGCAAATCACGAAAAATCTTATTACCATATTTACTCTGATCGGCAGAGACGCCAACCACAGCCCATTTTCTTAACTTTGGGAACAATTCCATACCGTTTACCATTTCAGATCTCCTCGCGTCGTCTAGCGACGTCTCAATCATGATAACTAAGAATATAACATCTACTGTTTTAGTTTTTTAAATAAGCACGCATCATTTTATGCGGAATGCCAGCATCAAGGTATTCATCACTCTCAACCTCGTAGCCCAGCTTCTCATAAAGCGGAATAATATAGGTTTGCGCTTCAACCAAGGATTGATCGTAGCCTTGTTGTAAGGCCCAAACCATAATGGTTTCCATTAAGCGGGTGGCAATGCGTTGCCCTCGATAGGTTGGTAGTACCGCAACACGACCAATTTTTGCCACGGGCTTCATCTGACATCCTTCTTGATAATAAAGCAAGCGCGCGGTTGCAACAGCTTCACCCGTTTCCGTATCTCGGACCAACCAGTGCACGGCCTCTTCGTCATAGCTATCAAGCTCTTCTTCAAGGGGAACATTCTGCTCTTGAATAAAGACCGCATCACGAATCGTTACGGCTTCTTTAAAAAGAGCCTCATACTCTGATGGATTAGATTTCTTAGAAAAGGTCATAAAGTCCAAGCTCATGGCGCGTTTTACTCCTTCTGGAGACGTTGTTGCTGCAACGGCATTGGGTTCAGTTGAACTAAGAGGTGATGGGTTTTCAGTGATCGTCACGGCATCATCGTCCTTGTTAATGGTTGGGTTCATAACTCAAGTTATAATTTTGTTTTAAAAGATGACACGTCTTGCTAGAAATCCGCTATGATAGAAGGGTCCTGTCATTCTATTTATTGATAGTCTTTATTATGAATGCGAATGATAAAAACAAGGTCTTTCTTCAGACTTTCTTCAGATTTGATATCTAAAACAACCTTATCTATAAGTCCCTATAAAAGTAAGAGTGAGTTATTAACGAAATACGTATTTATGTCGATTCCTGTTTACATTTTAAAGCGCCTGCTATCTAGCATTCCCACCATTATTATTGTCAGTATGTTGGGCTTCTTACTGATGCGCTATAACTTTACGTTTGGTCCTATTGATATCCCCCTGGGTGGTGAAAACAAGATTCACGTGATGGATACATACACGCTTAAAAACCCGATTGATCCACTGGCTCATATGCGCAACAACCCAGCCATAACGCAATCAGCGCTTGAACAAGAGGAGCAACGTCTGGGTCTTGACCAACCGATGCACGTGCAATATTGGCGCTGGGTCAGTCATATTTTTCAATTTAACTTTAACGCATTCAATCCCTCTAAAACCCTCGATAAAAGTGATGGTGAAACAGAAACAAAAGTCGATAAACCGTTTTTCACATCCGATCTGGGTAAAACATTTACGGGCGATGATGTGGCTAGTATTATTGTTAAACGGGCGGGCAACACAGCGATACTGAATGTAATTGTATTGTTCTTCTCGTGGCTGATTGCCATACCTTTGGGTATTTATGCGGCACTTAATTGGCGCTCGACTACCGATCGTTTAATGACAGCTTTGGCGGCCATGGGTATGTCGTTTCCGTCTTTTGTATTGGCTTTGATTCTAGCGG
>CAYGPY010000185.1:0-6069 GCA_964351765.1 uncultured Vampirovibrionales bacterium | reverse complement strand
TCTCAACAGGAAGATTACGAGCAGTGATGAAATAGATTCTAGCCGACAGCGACTACGATAAATACAAAACCCCCGGCTTTACCCCACCGATGATGAAACATGCCCCCACAGTAGAAGAGCTAAAACAAAGAGAAGATTCTTAAGTTCTACTGTGGTTAGAGAGTCGGTTAAAAAAGACAAAAAGCGAGTGATGCAGAATTTCATTAATGCTGCCAAGCTTAGGGTTTAGAAGATTTGTTTTGTTAGCCGACACGGATGTCGGCGGCGGTTGAGCTGACAGGAAGTCAGATCGAAACCGTAACAAAATAAATCTTCTAAACCCTAAGCTAACCCACAATCCAAAAAACGCTTAGGCTTGCTCGTTGCGCTCTTCAAACTCTTCAAGATACTCCAAGCTCTCGCGGTAAGACTCAGAATCTTTACCAAGCTGCCGAGCTAATACTCGAGCCACAAGCGCAGATTTATCTTCAAGATTAAATGAAAACACCGAGCTTTCTGAATCAAAGGCACGACTAAGCTGATTGTTCGACATGGCTGGCGAAGCAGACGAACGGGAATCCACAGTGGATTTCTTCATCACATCAGTTCTCTCTATTTAATTGTGACACCTACTAGATCCGTCAGCCGAACCACTACATCGTCAAAAAGCTGACATCCATCTAAACCATTTCTATAAAGATTTTTATAAATTCCTCTATAAATAGGGTAGCATTGAAGCCCAAGATAGCGGAAGGGGATCCACACAAAAAGAAACCATTCGAATCATCAGAGAGAATCGTTTGGTTTTAGCGCTTATTTGGATTGACGTAGGTAATACATCAACTCTTGTTTACTTGCTGGCGGTGCGACACCACTGCGCGTGGGTAAAATAACGGCTTCAAGTTCCGTGTTTTTTGGCAGTGGAACGTGTCTTCCCATTAAGGACATCCGACACATTGGAAGCTGGCTAAGAGGTTGAACGGCACCACTTTTAAAAAATTTGATGGGTGTACCGAGCGGGCAATCAATGCCACCGGTTGCACCAAGGTACTCGCGCGCGCGCATGTACCAAGCATACCAATTCACGTGGCCTTCGTCTTTAATGGCGTCGTAAAGTGTTTTGGTTTTAACGCCGCCTTTCAATACTACCTTTTTTTGTTTTGCATAGGGTTGTTCGCCACCTTGGCTGGGTGATTTCCAAGGATCCACGGGTTCACTGGGCCCTGTTAGGGGTTTAAATTCATGGTTTTCCATCTGCAGTGCTGGATCATCTTGCAATTGCTGAGAGAGGGCTTCGGCGTGCAGAATTAAAAAGAAGGCTGCTAAGAATGCCAAAAACCAGATGCTGATGTGGTGCATGCGCTGAATGGTTCTGCTAAGCACGCGAAGCAATGGGTAAAAGAACGATGATTGTTGTGGAGACGGCTTCACTAAAAACCCCTTAAGTCTTGGTATTTGTATTGGATCGGATATGGATGGCGGTACTCTTATAATAGCAAACGGTAACACCATTGCTGAATACATCAGACGGGGTGTTTTTGCGTAGGTTCCGATATGTGGGGTGAAAATACGATATCTTTACTACACTCTTAATAATCAACCTCATGGATGAGGAAATAGGATCGGGAAAAGTATATACTAAAACTATATAACTTTCGTAACGATCATTTCAATTCAAGTTGTTCACCTAGTTTACTTAATTTTTATACAGGGCACCGGCAGAACAAGCAGCAAGTTTAAACACAGCTCAAACGGATTCTTAAAAACGAACTTTTTAATGTTGTGGCTTAGTTTCTACTGTGGCTTTGCAATACAAAATTTAGGGCCAAGCTCTCAATCCAATTGTATCCGACACGCCGTATGGTTGTAATCTATCGTGCGAGCAGGTGTGGATGACTTTAGGCTGAGAAAAAACAAAGGCTCGTATACATTATTTATGATCGAAATTTCTTATCTAACTAACCATAACCCTCTTTAACCCGTCTTCCTAACCAAAAGCATTGGACGATTTCGGTCGTTCAAAAGCTGTCTTCCTCAACAACTCAAATGCTCATTCGTGCCCCTTGGTTGTCTTCCTACCAAGGGGCTATTTTTGCGTATTTTTTGCTATAGTGGTGTGAATGATTTTAAAAGAAAAATTATATACTTTGTTTGCTTCCACGCCTAAGCGTGTAGGGTACACTAGTGGACTGTTTTTTGCTTTTGGATTGCTGGCCTTGATTTGTGTAATGCCTGCACAGGCATCTTTCTCAATTTTTATACCAAGTGCTATTACCCTTTGTTTTATTAGTGCTGTATTGTCAGTTGTTTTTTATGGATGGTTTTTTCCAATAACGTTTGAAAGGACACTAAGTATAAACCTTGTTAATTACTCAATATACTTCATTATTGTTTTTATTCTCTGTCTGATAGGATGTTTTGTAATTCCTGAAAATAATGACGCCGAAGCAAATGGTTATGTGAGTGAATTTTTACTTGTCTTGTTTTTTACCTTAGCTGTTTTCCCTATGCCTATATGGTTTATCGGGAATATTTGTGGTTATTTTATTCAGAAAAAATTGTATGCTGAACGGCATGAGAATTATTTCAGAAACAACCCTGAAGAGATTTTTCTCCAGAATTCCAGTTCGGGGTCTGAAGCTTTTGATTCACTTAAACAACTTGATCGTTAAACCGGAGCCATTTCATTTTGCTCTGAGGTGTAGGGGGCTGCGTCGGGGTGGATGCCTTCTTCGATTTCTTCTTTTGGCTCTAGGATTTTTCCGTCGCATTTTACTTTTACGGTGTCGCCAAAATGACTGTGCAAGCGATTGACCACCGGTTGCTTGTTGTCATCAATCCAGAAGGGGGCACCCGTTTTTATTTTTGTGCCATCGGCCATACAGATCATCACCGGATTATAGCCCCGGTTTTGTGCCAGTACTTTACCGATGTAGGCCACATCTTCGTAACGGGGCACAATACTAAAGTGCAATTCGGTTAGGGCAATGTCTTTAATTTCTTTGGCTTCATTCACAATCACACTGGTCATATCACCACTATCACCACGAATCTGAAACTTCCCCTTGATCAAAATCTTTGCGCCATCTTCAATCACATCTTCATAGGCTTCAATGCTGTTGGAGAACACCACAAACTCGATGCTACCGGTTAAGTCTTCCAGTACACCAATCCACATCGGTTTGTTCTTGCGCGTCATTCGTTTCTGCAAACTAGAAACCAACCCACCAATGGTCACGTCGGTGTCATTACTCGTGCTTTTTAAATCCAGCGTGGAGTGCGTTACCATCATCGGTAGCGTATCAATCAAGTTATCCAGTGGGTGCGAACTTACATAAAAACCGAGCAAACTTTTCTCCGCTTTTTGTACTTCTTCATCGGTGTACTCATTACCGTCACCCGATAAACTCAGGCCACTAAAACCAATGTCACCGGCTGTGTCATTAGTGTCATCGCCGCCACCTAGATTTCCAAAGAGGCTTACCTGCCCGGTTTCTTGTTGTTGACGCGCCCGTGCGGCAAAGCCGGTTAGGCCTTCCAGATTTTCAAACAATTGTTTTCGGCTAACACCAAATTCACTTAGCGCCCCAGCCATAATTAAGCTTTCAAGCGTTTTTTTATTCAGGGCTTTCCCATCCACACGGCTTAAAAAGTCTTCAATACTGGCAAACGCTTTTTCATCACGAGCTGCTTGAATGCTTTCAACAACACCAACACCCACACCTTTAATACTGGCCAAGCCAAAGCGAATGTCATTGCCTGAAGGTGTAAATTGTATGCCTGAGGTATTCACATCGGGCGGTAAAATTCGGATGTCCATTTTGCGGGCAGCCAAAATATAGAACTGTGTTTTATCGATATCATTACGAACACTTGATAAGAGCGCCGATAAATATTCCACCGGATAGTGCGCTTTTAAGTAAGCCGTTTGATAGGCCACCATGGCATATGCCGCCGAGTGCGATTTGTTGAAGCAGTACGCCGCAAACTCACTCATAACATCAAACAGTTTGTTAGACAATTTTTCTGGAATCTCGTTTTCCGAGCTACCCGTCACAAAGCCGTCACGTTCTTTTTCCATGACGTCGACTTTTTTCTTACCCATCGCTCGACGTAGTAAATCCGCACGGCCAAGGCTATAGCCCGCCAACTCTTGGGCGATTTGCATAATCTGCTCTTGATACACAATGGTGCCGTAGGTGTCTTTTAAGATGGGTTCAAGTGAGCTGTGCTCATACACAACATCAGCACGCCCGTGTTTACGATCAACAAACTGATCCACCATCCCTGAGTTCAGCGGACCCGGACGATAGAGCGCTACTAACGCACCGATATCTTCAAACACAGAAGGTTTTAAATTTTTCACCAGTGACTTCATACCACTGGACTCCAGCTGGAAAATACCATCGGTATCACCGCTGGTGAGCATCGCATACACAGCCGCATCATCAAGAGGCAGGTGACGAATATCAATATGATCGCCCTTGGTTTCTTTCACCATCTGAATGGTGTTATCAATAATGGTCAGGTTTCGCAGACCCAAAAAGTCCATCTTGAGCAAGCCGATTTTTTCCAGATCGCCCATCGGATAGGTGGCAACACGCCCACCCTCTTTGGAATTCTGCACCGGCACAACCGTTCGCAAGGGATCTTTAGAAATAACCACGCCCGCCGCGTGCACCCCTGTGTTGCACGCCGTGCCTTCAATCTTAACTGCCAAGTCCACCAGTTTTTTGACTTGTGGATCAGCCTGAACGGCTTCTTGCAGCGGCATCTTAGGAGCCAAGGCGTCTTTGAGTTTGGTGCCCGGTGTGGCTGGAATCATCGCAGCCAGCTTGTTGCTTTCGGCAAACGGAATATCCATAACACGCGCAACTGCTTTAAGCGCAGCACGTGCAGCAAGTGTACCAAAGGTGATAATCTGACTCACCTGATCCTCACCATATTTTTCGTTTACGTATTCAATCACTTTTTCACGGCGATCGATACAAAAATCGATATCGATATCGGGCATGCTCACCC
The DNA here is from genome assembly GCA_964351765.1 of uncultured Vampirovibrionales bacterium. Lineage (GTDB taxonomy): Bacteria > Cyanobacteriota > Vampirovibrionia > Vampirovibrionales > Vampirovibrionaceae > CAYGPY01. The sequence continues at coordinate 1,068 of CAYGPY010000185.1, read as the reverse complement.
GTTCTGGATTGAGGAATCGTTCAAAAAGGAGTTGATGCTCAAGTGGGTCAATATCGGTAATGCCTAAAATATAAGCCACAATACTACCGGCAGCCGAACCCCGACCGGGACCCACAGGGATGTCCTGCTCACGGGCGTAATCAATAAAGTCGGCCACAATCAAAAAGTACGCTGGGAAGCCCATGCTTTTAATAATGCCGAGCTCGTAATCGATGCGTTCGGTTACTTCGTTATTGATATCGGTATAACGCGTCGGTGCTTTTTGAAGCACTTGTTCGCGCAAGGCATCATCAGGATTCTGACCCTCAGGAAGTGGGAAGTCGGGCAGGATGGACTTGCCTTGTTCGAGTTCAAAATTGATTTTTTCAGCTACTTTAAGTGTGTTATCAAGCCCTTTGTTCACCACGTCTCTGTCGAGGTAGCCAAAGAGTTGCGCCATTTCGTCGCCGTTTTTAATGTAATACTGCGGGCCAAAAATTTCAGTACGTTCGGATTCTTCCATCGTGCTGCCGTCTTGCATACACAATAAAATCTGATGCACCTGATAGTCATCGGGCTTGGTGTAGCGGCTATCGTTGGTAATCACGTAGTCGATGTTGAGTTCGTTGGCTATTTTCAATGCTTCAACGGTGTATTTATATTCGGCGTCTTTACCGTGATCTTGTAATTCGATGTAGAGGTTGTCGCCAAAAATATCTTTGAGCATGGTTGCCGTCTCACGGGCTTCTTCCATGTTCGCGCGAATAATCGAGCGAGCCAGTGGCCCTGATAAACCAGAGGTGAGGGCAATCAAGCCTTCGCCATGTTCGCGCAACAACTCCCAGTTGCATCGCGGTTTATAATAAAAGCCTTCAAGGTGCGCCTTAGAAAGTAGGACACATAGATTTTGATAACCCACTTCGTTTTGAACCAGCAGGGTCATATGATTGAGTGGCGAGCGTGTTCGTTCGGTGATGTCGCCATTAATGACAAACATATCAGCACCAATAATGGGTTTGATATCGGTGCCGTGTTCTTTGTTATAGCCCTTCACCGAATTATAAAATTCAACGGCGCCATACATCGCAC
>CAYGPY010000184.1:495-6128 GCA_964351765.1 uncultured Vampirovibrionales bacterium | reverse complement strand
GCCTTGATTGGTGCCGATGTACTGGTACTTGAAGCCGTAAAAAAACACGAAGGCCGAGTGAAGGTTGTTCACACGGGTGAAGTATGGTCCGCATTTTTAGCTGAAGAAGCCAACGGCACCGAAATTGCCGAGGGCGTTGAAGGTGTGATTACTCTGGTGGATGGCGCTAAGTTGGCGATTAAATCTAAATAATTATTTAAGTTTTATTTTTTAAGTTTTGTTTGAAAATTTGTTTTAAGAGAGTTGAGGGAGACCCCTATTATGGAAATGTTTTTTGGATCGGTGATGATCTTTTTTATGTTTGCGGCGCTCGCCATGGCGGCCACATCCATTCGAATTGTGCGTCAGTCCACCGTGGGTGTGATTGAGCGGCTTGGTAAATATCTAGAGACTAAATCGGCTGGCTTGATTTTGCTTATTCCGTTTTTGGACTCGATGATTACTGTTGATATGCGTGAGCAGGTGGTAAGCTTGCCTCCTCAGCCGGTTATTACCAAAGAGAACGTAACGATGAACATCGATGCGATTATCTACTTTCAAGTCACCGATCCGTTTAAGGCGACGTATGAGATTAATGATTTGCTCGCTGCGGTTGAAAAACTAGCGCTAACCACCATGCGTAATATCATTGGTGAAATGTCTCTGGATCAAACGCTATCGAGTCGTGACGTGATTAACGCCAACTTGCAACACGTGTTGGATGATGCCACCGGTAAATGGGGCTTGAAGGTGAACCGGGTTGAAGTAAAAGATATTAACCCACCGCGTGATATTGAAGAAGCGATGCAGAAAGAGATGCGTGCTGAGCGTGAAAAACGGTCGATGATCCTCATTGCCGAAGGTGAGAAAGAAGCCGCTATTCGTTCTGCGGAAGGTCAAAAACAAGCTCGTATTCTTGAAGCCGAAGGTAAAAGAGAGTCTCAAATTCGTGAAGCCGAAGGTGAGGCCGAAGCGATTCGCTCGGTTCAACAAGCCGAAGCCGATATGACCCGTACGGTGTTTACCGCGATTAACGAGTCCAACCCAAGCCGTGAAGTGCTTCAGATCAAGTACCTTGAAGCCCTTGATAAAGTGGCCCAAGGTGAAGCTAATACCTTGATTCTGCCTTATGAGTCCACCGCCTTCTTGGGTGCGTTGGCTGGATCGGTTAGAACCGTTGCAAGTCAAGCGAATAAAAACCACAGTAGCCATAGTAGCCACGACAGCTAACTTGAGTTTTTAAATAATTGAAACACTGTTAAAACCCCTTCTAAAGATTACATCTTTGGAGGGGTTTTTTCATTTGTTAAAAAACGGTATACTAGAAGACGTGTCCAAGGAAATGACGACTGCATTATGTGCACTCGGATTCCTTTTCGTTTTTGTTTAAATAGCATCCTACTTCTTACCGCTGAGTGAGGCGTTCTTGTTGAGTACGGATGACATAAGAAAGTGTTGCGTGTTGTGATGTCGAGTAATCCATCGATCCCAGATTTTGTTTTAGCCATGTTTAAATCGGCCACAGATGTTCAGCATGAACGTGCGTATCTGCGTAGGCAGGCTAATGCTGACGAGACAACCATTGGCACGAGTTATGAAACACACGTGTCAGCCGACACCGTGCCTGCGCCATCTGTTATGAAATCAAACAACACTGCCCAGCAACCAAAAATGAAATGGGTTCACTTGTCGGGCTTAAAACAGCATTTAAAGGCGGAGCATCAGCAGAAGCAAGAAAGAACCATGCATCCTAATGCACCGCTGATCGATTTAGAGCCAGAGCGTGTTACGGAGGAATCCACTAACGAGGCTGAGGACACACAGAACTGGTACGATTTTTCGTTTCATGCTAGCCGATGGGGTGGATTGTGGAAGGCGGGTTTGCGGGAGTTTTTCTTTCCAAAAACAATCTTTTTAACCGACGAAGGTATTAAGACGCGTCAAACATTATCGATGTTGATGCCATGGCGCAAAGAAGACGAAATTATCGCCTTTCGACGTGTCTCATCCGTGCGCCACATCCAAGGGATGCTATGGGATTCGATCATTATAGAAAGCATCGGAGGCACCAACACGCTAGACATAGACGGCGTACGAAAGCCCCAATGCGAAGTGATTGTGGCGGCCATTAATAAAAAGCTGTAATCGCTCGTCGTCACACATTCCAAAGAAAGCATTAAAAACAGTGAGTTGTGTTTGATCTGCTGTTACAATTTAGGGTATGGGTGATTCCTTACAATCTAATGTGGCTACCAATGCCATGCTGTCGGCCCTTGATGCCGTGTCGCATCAGGGTGTTGGGTTTACTTGTCCTCACGGGCATATTCTCTGGCTGAATCAAACCGCACAGCGCTTGCTGGGTGTGACGCTGAGTGATGTGCGGATTAAAGGTGTTTTGGATCAATTGGATACCGATAAAACCAAGGATGATATTACCGAGGGGGTTGAATGGAATCTAACGGCAACACAATCGGGCACACCCTTACGCATTAGTTTTAAACCGGTTGATGATGCGATGAATGAGGCGCTTGATTTAGAAGCGACGTTATCCGTACCCGTGCCTGCCACGTGGATGATTGAATTATCAGAACAGACGACGTTATCATCACCATCATCTATAGATGAAGCGTTGACGCAAACCCAATCCGATTTTGTGAGTACGATTAGCCACGAATTCAGAACGCCTTTAACCAGTATCAAAGGTTTTTCGGATACGATTTTAAATTACGGGAGCAACCTCCCAGCGGATCAACAACGCCGCTTTGTTACGATTATTCGTGATCAGGCTGATCGTTTAATTCGACTCACTGAGAATTTACTCTCGGTCAGTCGTGATGGGAATAATCATAACGGTAAAGGCAAGCATCAAAAAAGTTTTCGCCCTCTTAATTTGAGTAAGGTCATTCAATCGGTTGTGTTGAGCTTGGACGGACGCTATGCGGGTGTACAGCATATGCCTTCGGAGCGCATTGAACTCACCGTGCACGATTGTGTGCCTGAGGTATGGGCCGATAGAGACACCTTAGAACAAGTGCTCATTAACATACTGGACAACGCTCTGAAGTATTCCAAAGATGATACGCCTGTTATTGTTAATGCGCGGGTATGTCCTAATAACGAAAAGTACATTCGTCTTGATGTTGAGGATAAGGGCATTGGGATTTCTGAAGCGAATTTAAAAAACTTGTTCACGCGTTTTTATCGTGTGGAAAGCCCACTAACGCAAAATGTAGAAGGCAGTGGCTTGGGTCTGTATATCACACGCTCCTTGGTTACTGCTCTGGGTGGCACCATTGATGTGGCGAGTGTTGAAGGCAAAGGCAGTACGTTTACACTCACCTTTAAATCCGCCACACCAGAAGTGCAGGCCGATTATCGTCGCCGTCAGGCCATTAGTGATGAGGATGTGGTGGATGTCTAGTGCATCAGAATCGCATTACACTCAAGTGACACCAAACGATTTTCAAGTGGTGTTGCTGTTGGGCGCATGTGACACGTCGTTGAAGTCCTCTTTGATGGAAGGATTGACCCGAGACACCGTGATTTGGTGTGAGCATCACGAGACATTGGAACACAGTGAAGAACTGTTGAGTGAGCGCCTGCCTGATATGGTTGTTTTGATGGCCGACGATTTTACTGAAAAAGGCGTGGCCGATCAGGTGGATAATTTTTGCCAACAGGTGCGCGATCGCCACGGACGGAACCGCCCTGTGTTGGTTGTGGTGAGTGATGGTAGTGAAGAGGATCGGATTCGCTTTTTAACCCTGGGCGCTGATGACGTGATGCACCCGATGATGGGTGAGGAAGAGATGGTAGTGCGTTTACTGGTGCATCTGCGTCGCAATCTGGACGCCATTACACATGAAGTGAGTGGCCTGCCAACGCAAACGTTTTTATCGCGTGTGTTTTATCGTCGCCTGCAATCCTCATATATTGAAAACGAATTGCCACCGTGGTCTTTAATGGTCATGTCACTGGATCATTTGGATGTGTACTTGGATAACTATGGGGAGCTGGCAACAGCTCAAGTGCTGAAAACATTTTCGGCGATGCTAGCTCGTTTTGTGATGGTACCCGATGCGGTCTGCCATATGGAAGGCGATCAGTTTGTGGTGTTGACTCAGCCAGCGCGTGCCGAAAAAATTGCGAGTATTTTGTGCCGTCAGTTTGAAAACGTATCGCCTAATTTTTATAGTAACAAGGACCGTAAACAAGGTTATATGATCCAAGTGATGGCCCAAAACACTACAAGCCAAGCTACAGGGAGTCAAGCGACGCGTCAAATTAGCCGTCGTGTGCCGTTGATGAATTTAAGTATTGGTATTGTCGGTGGGCAAGGCGATGAAGGCTCGGATCCGCGTTTTCAATCGTCTTTTAATGATGCGATGACCATGCAACGTATTGCACGATTAACACCTAAAAGCCATTGGCACGTCCAACGCACACAGCTCTCAGGTGGGCGTGCGGATGATAACAAGACTCAGGATGATGATGGTTCGTCCTCTACAAAAGCGGATGCTGAGGTAATGTTGGCGGGATCGAAATCAATTTTAGTGGTGGAGAGCGATGCGGCCATGGCTTTTTTATTAAAATCCACCTTGGCCCTAGAGGGCTATGAGGTTGAAACGGTCTGCGATAAAGCATTGGCCCAAGAGGCACTGCGAACAGCGTCAGAAGAAAAACTAAAGCCATTTGATCTGGTGATTTTGGATTCGGTACTCAATGGCCAAGAAACCGGCCTCGCCTTAAACCGATTGATTCGAAAAGAGTATGCGAGTCTTCCTGTGATCTCGATTTCGACATTGCACGATAGGGACGCCGTGCTACGTGCGGGCGCTGACTTATATCTGCCCAAACCCTTTGATGTGGCCTCGCTGTTCTACTGGGTGCATCACGTGTTGCGTGGTGACGGGTAAGACATTGGTTTCCGTTGTCCATGTCGTCCACGATTGATAGGTTGAGTTTGGGGATGCCTTCCCTTGCAGTGGGTTTAGGTGGATAATAGAGGAAGTCATTTGATAGTTGAGGAGTGTTTACCGTGGCGAGTATTCCGGTTTGTCCCATTTTAAGTGTTCGTAATACCGAGGCTGATGAATTGTGCCTTCAGGAAGATTGTGCACTGTATTTACCTGCGCCTAAAAAATGCTCGTTGGTCTATATTGGCTTTAAGGCAATGATGGAAGTGCAGCAAGCACAGGCCCGTGCCAAGCAAAAGCCAGAAGGCTAAACAAGGTAAAATGACGAAGGGGATACGACGCTTGCGAAGGGCTTTACTCTTGTGCTGACAGGATTGTAGAAGGGATTTGAACTCATTGTTTATATCATGATTGAGTTGTTTGTAAACAACGTGTAATATTTCGTTTGGATATACCGGCTTTGAGGCATAAGAATCTTGTAAGGGAAAGAATGATTCATCACAACAGCATCGCTTTGTTCATCAACTGAATTATTCATTCATCATTTGAGAGATTTACCCCTCCTGTATTGGACTTACCCCCATCAGATTAAGATTTTTAGTTTTAACCTAACCTTAACCAGATACAAGTTTTAAAAACGTATCTCCTTTTTCGTGTGATTCATCAGGGAAAGCTGTTTTCAGCTTTCCCCTATTTTTTTGCATTCATTTTGGATTATCAGAAATAACTATTTTCAAT
>CAYGPY010000184.1:0-485 GCA_964351765.1 uncultured Vampirovibrionales bacterium | reverse complement strand
ATTTTCAATAATCTGAAAAATAACAAGCTTTCTTACAAAAAAACATCAAAAAAACGCAAAAAAAGAGCGGTTTTCGGCCGTTTTTGGGCATAAAGTCGCTCTTTTTTGGTTCTTTTTTCGGGTTTATCGACGTGTTTTACGCTCTTTTTAAAGGTGCTTGTTTAACATGTCGGTTAAAACAGACTTCTTCTGGTTGCCCACAAGCTGGTCAACAGGCTCACCGTTCTTAAAGACGATAAGGGTTGGAATACCACCAATGCGGCACTCCTGAGCGATACCAACGTTGTCATCGGTGTTTACTTTAACCACTTTCACGCGGCCATCAAACTCACCGGCAAGCTCTTCAATAACAGGAGAAAGCGCGCGGCAAGGACCACACCAAGGTGCCCAAAAGTCAACCAAAACAGGGGTATCGGACTTTTTTACTTCTTGCTCGAAATTGGCTTCGGTTACGTCTAATAGATTTGCCATTAAGGATCTCCTTT
>CAYGPY010000183.1:0-6146 GCA_964351765.1 uncultured Vampirovibrionales bacterium | reverse complement strand
CATCCATCGGGGCGTGTGTAGATCACAATTCACGCCGTAAAAAAAAAAAAAAAACATTACATTTCTTTAATCCCGTACAACTGATGAAACTCGTTGAAGTCATTCAAGGCCAAGAAACCTCGCTAAGTACCATCAACACCTTGGTGGCCTTTACTAAAACGCTAAACAAAGTTCCTGCCGTTTGCAAAGACACACCCGGATTCATCGTAAACCGCGTGGCACGGTCGTTTTATGGTGAGGCGCTAAAACTCTACGGCGAATTTGGGCAAGACCCTGACCACATTGAGTTGATTGATCATGTTTTAAAACAAGGCGGTGGCTTTAAAATGGGGCCGTTTGAGTTGATGGATTTAATTGGCATTGATGTCAATCATTCCGTTACGACCTCGGTCTATGACGCGTTTTATCAAGAACATCGCTTTAAGCCCAGCATTATTCAACAAAAAATGGTTGAGGCCGGCACCCACGGACGCAAGACGGGCAAAGGATTTTACACCTATGACAGCTAATCCTCCCGCGAAAGAAACCAATAAATCCGCCAACACTAGCGTTTTATTAATGATGAACCCAGGTGATATTGCCTACTTCCATTTATACCAACGCATCAAAAACGCGGGCTATCAGGTCACGCTATTTAATGGCAGCACGGAACCCGATGACGTGAGCGACCCCTTTGATATCGTCATCGATGCCTACGACCCCTACGAAACACCCAGTGATGAAACCTCACCCTTTCCACTACTGGAAAACACACATGACTCAACACTACGCTTGATTGATGCCTTGCAAAGCTATTTATCATCATCGCAGGCTTATTGTGACCCCTCTGAAAAAATGAATATGGTGGGCTACAGCCCTATTGCACTCTATACCAGTGCTGACACCCAAGAAAACGTCATTGTTGAATGTTCTAAGAACAGTCACACCAGTGACGCTGCCCGACAAGCTGCCGAACATTTCTTTTCAACCCTATTATGCCAGCCCCTATGGATACCGCACGACACCCCTGCTTTGATTGTAGGCCGTATTGTGGCGATGCTTGCCAATGAAGGTGCTAGTGCAGTAATGGAAGGGGTTGCCAGTGTTGACGCCGTGGATAACGCGATGCGCTATGGGACAAACTACCCTCAAGGGCCACTGAAATGGGCTGATTTAATTGGCTTGGATGTGGTACTGACCATTCTAGAAAATTGCTACCGCGCCTATCGCGAAGAGCGCTATCGACCCGTCTTACTGCTTCAGCAAAAAGTGGCTGAAGGCAAATTGGGTGTTAAAACAGGGGAAGGGTTTTACAGTTACACGCCTCAAGTTAATACAAGTGAACCCACACCCATTGAAGCTTCATAACGTTTTTTAATTTTTTTACCCGTAAGGATCCCACCTCTTATGCCTAGTTCACCTCAATCTGCTGTTATTGTGGATGCCCTTCGCACACCCATTGGCCGCTACGGTGGTGCTCTTAAAGACGTTCGCCCTGATGATTTAGCAGCGCACGTTCTTAAAGTACTAATGGAGCGAAACCCCAAGGTCAAACCTGAATGGGTGGAGGACGTTATTTTAGGTGCTGCGAATCAAGCCGGTGAAGACAACCGTAACGTGGCTCGTATGGCAGCACTATTGGCAGGTTTTCCTGAATCTGTAGGTGGCGGCACCGTCAACCGCTTATGCGGTTCAGGGCTGATGGCTGTTAATCAAGTGGCGCACGCCATTATGGCGGGTGAGAGCGAGATTTATATTGCCGGCGGTGTGGAAAACATGACCCGTGCGCCATTCGTAACGGCCAAAAGCGACTCGGCCTTTTCACGCAAAACCGAAACCTATGACACCACCATCGGCTGGCGCTTTACCAACCCAAAACTCGCCAAGCTCCACCATCCCTACTCCATGGGTGAGACCGCTGAAAACGTCGCCAAGAAATACAACCTCAGCCGTGAGGCGCAAGACGATTTTGCTTATGAGAGCCAACAAAAGTGCAAAGCTGCGATGGATGCCGGACGCTTTGACGATGAAATCACGCCGGTCACCATCTCTCAACGCAAGGGCGATCCCATTGTGGTGAGTACCGATGAGCATCCTCGCCCTGAAACACCTCGCGAAAAACTAAGCCAGCTCAAACCGGCTTTTGTAAGCGAAGGCGGCACGGTAACAGCTGCAAACTCAAGCGGAGTCAACGATGGCGCCTGTGCGCTTTTAATGATGAGTGAGGCAAAAGCCAAGGAACTTGGATTAAAGCCAATGGCTCGCGTCATTGCAACGGCCGTGGCAGGTGTGGACCCCGCGTGTATGGGACTAGGGCCTGTGCCTGCAAGCCAGAAAGCCTTGCATCGAGCCGGTTTAAATACCAATAGCGTTGATTTAATTGAGCTCAATGAAGCCTTTGCAGCACAATCGTTGGCTTGCATTGAAGAACTCAAGCTCGACACGAGCAAGGTCAACGTCAATGGGGGAGCAATTGCACTCGGCCATCCTCTAGGATGCAGTGGTGCTCGTATTCTCACAACATTGCTTTATGAAATGAAACGCCGCAAAGATTGCAAAACCGGTTTGGCCACCATGTGTATTGGGGTGGGTCAGGGTATTGCCACAGTGATCGAAAAAATAGATTAAGCGATTTATTTATTTTGGATAATCCGATGTTATTTTTTGGATAATCCAAAAAATTAGACCCTCTATGATGCAAAACGGGTTCAAAAACACCTCTTTTTTGCGTGTTTTTGGTCGTTTTTAGGCCGTTTTTGACTATTTTTGAACCCGTTTTAGCCGGTATTTGAGCTGTTTTTCGCACGTTTTTGGCTTCAGGGGCTTTTCTGCACTTGGAGAAAACCCACCGATTTTATAACACGTGTATCGTTCATTTTTGACAAATAATAAAAGCTGATTACACTCTTATTATGACAAATTCACACACAACTAAATCGCCTGAAACCCTCTTTAGAAAAGAGGGTCAGCGCGCTGAGCCGTCCAGCAATGACATTCAAACGAACGCCGAATCAATGCCTGTCTTTGAGGATGCTCCTTCAGGATTCAGTAAGAATGCCTCACGGTATACTTTTCAGAGCTTTAAGCGAGCCGTCCGACCCTCTTTATTTGCCGATCCGCTTGAGACCGTCACCTCCAAACCCCTCTTGCCACGCAATGTTTTTGCAAAAGCATCGTTCTCAAAAAACTTTGATAACAAGCGTTTTGACTGGGTTTCACAACAATCACAGAACGCCATTACACCCGCACATGAGAATTCTAATACACCTTTAATTAAAAAACAGGTTGTTAAGAACCCATCCAAGTCTAATTGGACCACGCTCCTCAATCAGCTTCAACAGTCTGACTGGCTGATTTTAGAGGACATACCAGACAACCCTCTTGATACCATTTTTGAAAACAACGGCTATAAAACCCGCTTGTTTTATCATCAGCACACCCAACAACTCTGCCTGCTAACCCGTACTGTAAGCCAGTGGGGAATAATAGCCCCTTGCGAATCCGATAACACTAGCTGGTTTGAGTCCTCATGCGCTAACGCCATTGAAGACTTTGATGCCACTGCTCTGGCGTCAAATACATCGGACACCACAGTATTATGGACGCTGTACCTCATCTCACCACGTTTGGCCGACACCGCCTCATCATTGTCGACACCCTATACGCAGCAAGCCGTAAAAGCGGAATCTGCCTTGAGTGACGACGTCCAAGCGCGCTGTCAGGTTATGTTTGAAGGCAAATATCACCAAAACTTATCAGCCTCTGGTTTTATGAACTATTACCAAAGTCTTCCCGTCTCACTTACACTCAACAATGCCAACGAAGAAACCCTGTGGCTCCAACATAAAGCAGCTCTTCTTTTTGAAGCCTTCGGGCATCGTGAGGAATGTTTTAAGCCACTCAAGCAGAACTTCTTCAATCTATTAGCTCAACCCCTGAGTACGCAACATTTACACGAAACTCTGATGTGGGTGCAGTTGAGTAAAACACTGGTTGAGTCGCGTCTGATTCATCTTGCCAGTGAGCGGGCTCACCTTGATCATCTTTTAAAACAGCTGGCTGAGCAATTCCAGCTCCTTAGCCAAACCTGCTCTAACGGCACAACATTGGGCAACCGTGTTGATGAGGCCCAAACACGATTTAAGGCCCTCATGACGGATGGCCTGTGGCGTGTTCAGTTGCATACTCAACCTGAATTTATACGTTAAACAGAGACGCTCGAATAAGAGGAGATGCATCAAGAGCCCCCTTTTGCTAAGATAGTGGTAATCAACTGCACCAATTGCAGGCTCCCTTATCACACTTACTTACATGTTGATAGGACTGTTTTCTCTTATGCCTCTTTCAAAACGCAAAATGGGTCTGGTTTTAGGCTTGATTACTCTGGCCATTATTGGTGCCATTATCAATGCCGTTATGCAAACCAGTGAACCCGTTACCACCGACCCTAATGCCTCAACCACTTCTCGCAACAGCGATACCACGATGGTGGGTGAAGGCGTCTCTTTTGTGGTGACCGAAGGCGAAATTAAAAAATGGGAAATTCGAGCCGAGCAAGCCAACTATTACCCCGATGATTCAGGTGCTGATTTGGTGAATGTGACGGGCGAGTTTTTTGATGAAAGTGGCGTACCTATTCTTAGCTTCAAAGCCCCTGAAGGCTCTACCACCAACAAAAACGAAGTGGAGCTTCGTGGTGGTGTCATTATTACCTCGATCGGAAAAAACACGGATGAAGCAGGTCCTGATGTCGGTGATTCAAACGCCACTGCAAAGACAACCCAAGAACAAACCACTCCTCAAGACACCAACCCCAACGGAAGTCGGCTAACAGCCCCCACGGTTAGTTGGAATACCCGTTCAGACTTTGTTGAAGCCTCTGGGGGCATCCATGTCGCATCCCAAGGATTTGCCGTGTCTAAGAGTGAGCGATGTAAATTTAGTCTCGATTTTTCAACCGTTGAACTCGGTGGTGATGCCTACTCTGAAATTAAAATGTAGTGATTAACAGTACGTAAGTAACGCCTTTAATACCCCGCTTTTAGCTTAATTCCGGTACAATAGTAGAATACGTTTAACGGATACTATTCTACGACTGCTATGAGCCCATTAATTATTATTTTAATTGTTGTTAGCGTGATTACCCTCGCGGGTGTTGGCGTGGCTTACGTTGTGTTTATGCAGGCCAAACCAGCTGAATACTACTATAACAAGGCCATTGATCATTACCACAATGATGAAAGTGAAAAGGCACTTGAACTCTTACATAAAGCCCTTGGTATTAATCCAGCTTTTCACGATGTGCACTATAATCTGGGTCTCATTTATCACCAACAAAATGATCTTGAGCACGCTAAAATTCACTACCAAGAAGCCCTCCAACTCCAACCTAATGAAGCGGCAACACACTTTAATTTAGGTATTATTTTGATGGATGAAGGCCAAGTGGATGAGGCCATTAACCACCTTGAAATGACCGTTGAACACACCCCAGACGACCCTGATTTGTTCTATAACTTGGGCATTCTTTATGAAAAACAAAATAATAAAGAAAAAGCCATCGAATGTTATCAAAAAACAGTCGAGATGAATCCCAGTAATATTATGGCATGGGTGTTTCTGGGTAAACTCCTGGATCAAACCCTTAAGTTTGAAGAAGCCTCGGATGCATACCGGCACGTTTTAGAACTTGACCCGAATAATCTAGAGGCCAACTACGAGCTCTCCATCACACTGGCTAAGCAAGGTGATTGGGAGAGTACTATTAAGTATAGCCAGAAAGCCATTAACATTGACCCCAATTATGCGAAGGCTCACAACCAGTTAGGCTTGGCTTTTTACTGTAAAGAAGAGCCCAACGACGCTATTCCTCACTACAAAAGAGCGATTGAAATCGACCCCAATTACGCCAATGCCTATAACAACCTGGCTTACGCGTTTGAGAAATGCCACAACTACCAAGATGCCATTGATATGTTTGAGCTATATATGGCAAAAGGGGCGGATGCTGAGGAAATGAAAGAGGTTAAGGACCACATTGGCCTGCTTGAAAGACGGATGGCTGAAAGCAGTTCCTAGATAAATCCTCTCAAGACACAGCAAAAATGGCAGCAAAAATGGCATAGGGTGGATTCGAACCACCGACCGCACGGGTATGAACCGTGTGC
>CAYGPY010000182.1:0-6147 GCA_964351765.1 uncultured Vampirovibrionales bacterium | reverse complement strand
GAGTTTTTCTTCAGGTGGGTGCTCAGACTCCCCTTTTGGCGTGATTTTACCGACCAGAATATCGTTAGCGTGAACACGGGCACCGATACGAACGATACCACGTTCATCCAAGTGGCGAAGAGCATCTTCACTGACGTTTGGAATTTCACGAGTGATTTCTTCAGGTCCCAGTTTCGTGGTACGGGCATCCGTTTCAAGTTTTTCAATGTGAATACTGTTGTAAACATCGTCATGAATCAGGCGTTTACTAATCAGGATCGCATCCTCAAAGTTGTAGCCTTCCCAAGGCATAAAGGCAACCAGAATGTTACGGCCTAGAGCAAGCTCACCTTTTTGGGTGGCCGCACCATCAGCAATTACATCGCCAACTTTAACCTTAGCACCTTCGCGAACCAACGGACGCTGGTTCAAGCAGGTATCTTGGTTACTACGAAGATACTTAATTAATGGGTAGTGGTGGGTGCCGTCTTTGGATTTAATCTCAACGAACTCACCGGTTACTTTTTCAACAACACCTTCGTGTTCAGTTGTTAAAGCCATCCCCGAGTCAGTCGCCGTACGACGCTCAAGACCGGTACCAACCGTTGGACGTTCAGCAGAAACCAATGGAACCGCTTGACGTTGCATGTTTGAGCCCATTAGAGCTCGGTTCGCATCATCGTGTTCCAAAAATGGAATTAGAGCCGTACCAACTGATACGATCTGAATTGGTGATACACCAATGTAATCCACTTCTTCAGGTTTTACTTGGTCAAAGTCGCTACGGTAACGTACCGGAACCAATGGCCCTTTAAGACGGCCATTTTCTTCACGGGTTACATCACCGGGGCCAACACGGAAGTTATCTTCCTCATCAGCCGATAGATGGTGTACATCTTCGGTGACGATACCGTCTTTAACAACCCAGTAAGGCGTTTCAAGAAAGCCATACTCGTTAACACGGGCAAATGTCGCTAGTGAACCAATCAGACCCGCGTTTGGACCCTCGGGTGTTTCTACCGGACAGATCCGACCGTAGTGACTTGGGTGAATATCACGAACGGCAAAACCAGCACGTTCACGGGTTAAACCACCGGGTCCTAAGGCTGACAGGCGACGTTTATGGGTCAATTCCGCTAATGGGTTTGTTTGATCCATAAACTGTGATAACTGTGATGAGCCAAAGAACTCACGAATCGCAGCCAATAGAGGTTTTGGATTCAAGAGGTTATTTGGTGTTAACGTATCCACATCTTGTAATGTCATACGCTCACGAACAATACGTTCTAAACGGGTTAAACCTACACGGAATTGGTTTTGAAGCAATTCACCGACGGCACGAATGCGACGGTTCCCCAAGTGATCGATGTCATCAACAATACCATCATCATAGTGAAGGTTAATAAGGTAATCGATTGAGGCCAAGAAATCTTGGTTTGTCATGGTTCGCACGGCATCAGGTGTTGAGAGGCCCAGCTTTTTGTTGAGCTTATAACGACCCACACGACCTAGGTCATAGCGTTTGTCATCAAAGAAACGGCTTTCAAGGAGTTGACGACCACCTGATACGCTTGGTGGATCACCTGGACGAAGTTTTTTGTAGATTTCAACAAGGGCTTCATCAGCGGTTTCAGTGGTGTCTTTCTCCATCGTCTTCTTTAAGAAGTCGAAGTGACGCAACTGATGCTCAAGATCGCTCATTTCATAACCCAAAGCACGAAGCAATGTGGTGGCTAAGATTTTACGGTTCTTGTCGATTTTGACGTGAAGAATATCGTTAACATCGGTTTCCATCTTCAACCACGCACCACGGTTAGGAATCAAGGTGGCGTTAAAGATACGCTTACCATTTAAGGCCTTATCGCGTTTGTAATAGATACCCGGAGAACGAACGATTTGTGAAACGATAACACGCTCAGCACCGTTAATAATAAAGGTACCGCGCTCGGTCATCCAAGGAATTTCACCGATATAAGCTTCTTTGTCTTTGATTTCACCCGTATCACGGTTGACTAAACGAAGCATAATACGCAACTGACGGGAATTAGTACTGTCGTGAAGACGGGCACTTTCAACCGTGTGCTTAGGTTTGTCAAAGCTATATTCAGGCAAGAAGTAGAGCTCTAAACGACCCGTGTAATCACGGATCGGGGAGAAAGATAGTAATTCTTCTTTCAGGCCTTCAGTAACAAACCAATTAAACGAACGTTTTTGAATCTCAGCTAGATCAGGAAGGTGATCCAACGGTAAGGACGATGTGCCAGAGAGCAATGTGCGCTCAGCGTGTGCAGTGGCCATTAGTTTACCTCGTTTATGTAAACGGACAATATGTAAAAATGTGTATAAGCGGGTTTCTCGTTGAAATGCTTAAATCGAAGGGGGTGGGATATGAAAATGGGAGATTTACCTACCTAAAGATGGTCGATTATAAAATGAGACAATATATCACCGTAAAGTCACAATACTTAAAATATATATCGTTTAAAAGATAATTTTTGAGTCAGCTTCATGAATCTATATAAATGGCAGTACCGACGAGATAAATAAATTGAGTTAGAAACGGGTGTTGGAACAGGTCTAACTTGGGCATTTACCTAGGCCTTCAGGCATTTACACGGGATTTTAGGTGAGCAAATAGTGACTTGGCAACCATCTTAGCGCAAATAGACCGAAAGGAAAAATCAACAGTTGCGGGTCGAGGGTTACTCAATACCGTGCAAGGTCGTTGATTTTTCCGTTTCAGACTATAAGAAACTATTTAAGTTCGACTTCAGCTCCAGCTTCTTCAAGCTTTTTCTTCATCTCAGCGGCTTCTTCTTTAGCAACGCCTTCTTTGATGGCTTTTGGTGCGCTATCTACCATTTCCTTAGCTTCTTTTAAGCCAAGGCCAGTAATGGAACGAACTTCTTTAAGAACAGCGATTTTGTTGCCGCCAGCGCTCTTAAGAACAACGTCAACTTCAGTTGCTTCTTCAGCACCAGCACCAGCATCAGCACCGCCACCGGCAGCTACAGCAACTGGAGCAGCAGCAGTAATACCAAACTCATCTTCAAACGCTTTTACTAAGCTAGCGGTTTGAAGGAATGTGAGTTCTTTGATTTCTTCAAAAATCTTACTTGTCTTACTATCTAATTCTACAGACATGGTCATAACCTCTTTATTTTTGCACGTATTGATGTACGCTTACGATACTAACCTTCAGTTGCTTGTTTATGCTGTGCGAACTGGTCAAGCACATTGACCAATCCACGTTGAGGGCCACTCAATGCTGCAACAATGCCATTGAGAGGAGAAGCGAGTCCCCCAACAAGTTTGCCACGAAGTTCGTCCAGCGATGGTAATTTGGAAAGGGCATCCATTTCCTCAGCGTTGAGGAAATTGCCATCCATAATACCGCCACGGATTTCATTCTTCTTTTTGTTTTCTTTTAGAAATTTAGTTAGGATTTTTACAGGGGTCACCTGATCCGCTTCGCCAAGAAGTAAGGCGGTTGGGCCAGCGAGTAATTCACTCATATCACTCTTGTCAGTACCGGCAACAGCGCGTTTGATTAACGTGTTTTTGGAAACTGTTAAGCGGGCCTCTTCTTTTAAGAGCTCAACACGCAATGCGGTTAAATCGGCTACGGATAAGCCACGGTAGTCTACCACTGCAGTGATAGTGGCTTTATCTAATTCTTTTTTGATGGCGCTAACGCTATCTTTTTTTTGTGCAAGGCTTGCCACGATTGACACCCATCCCTTTCTAATCTGTAGGTCGATTTATTTAATATTGTTTGTTCTTAACACGGACAGTGCGCTTCGTTCAGAGATTAACCTTGTGATATGACGCAGATGCAATGTTGATAAAACATGTGCGTCTATATTTTGAGTGAATAGGGTTAATCACCACGGGAACGTTACGACTAAGACTGAATACCTTGTAAAATGCACTTTTAAGTCTAAATTAGTGTAGCTTTACTGACACTAATAGTAAATGCGAAACACCTTTATAACAAAGACAGAAACCACAAGCAAGGGGGTAGCCCAAAAAAGTTTTACGAATGTTAACGTCTTCGTATCCAAAGTGATTAAAAGTTATTGTGCGATCAACAAAAAGCATGATCAACAAAAAAAATAAAAAACCGTGTCATGGCTTAATAATGTCTTAGGTTCAGGCAGAGTTAGCCTTAGTTAATTGTGTTTGAAACCAAGGTGCAAGGTGAGAGCCCGCCATTGACTTTGGGATGGCGTGTAGAGGGTGCTCGCCGATGGTGCTAGGTTCAGAAGCACTGACGAGTACCATGTGGTTTGTGGAAAGCCCTTGTTCTGCTAAGGCGTAGGCAACATCAAGTCCTGTTTTGGAAGGGGCCCCATCAGGGTTGTTGAGTTCAAAATCGAGCACCACAAAATCGGGCTGATGAGTTTCATAGCTAGCTAAAGCAGCAGCATAATGATCCACCACATCACAGACTTGTACGTGAGGGAGTGTGGATAATAACTGCCCAAATGCAGCTTGCCACAGCGGGTCATCTTCGACAACCAAAATTTTATGAACAACGCTCATATAGCGATTCAACACCGATCAGAGGGGAAAGTCAAACAGTGTGAAACGAAATGTTTTAATTAAGCCGACGTGTCTTGTGTGGCTTCGGTGAGTTGAAGTTTGTAGTTGTGGAGGATGCCACGTGAACGGTGTGCGTGCTGAAGCTGAGTACCTAATTTTTTAAGGTCATCACCAAAGACATCATTCACTCTTTGATCGAGCTCGTTACATGCCTTTAGTTTGGCCTCGATTTTCTTTTTATCGGCTTCAGGCATGGGTCTAATATCCCAATGTGGGAGTTTTTGAGCAAGCTGATCACGTTGATTTAAGATGGCCTGCATTTTTGGCAAACGGTCAACATAGGCGCTTTTGCCTTTGCTTTCTGTAATAATCGACTCAGAGAGCGAGGCCATTTCGTCTAGGACGGTACACACGTCTTCTAAGCTAGGCACTGATGTTTCTCCCTGAGGAGCTTGGGGCGCCGTAGGCACCGAGTTGGCCTTGGTGTTGTGGGTTTGCTTGTTTTGGTTTTGTGGGTGCGGGGTCATCAGTTGATGTCTCTTTTGGTGTTGATGTGATGTCATCAGTGGTAGGTAATGCTAGTAGGGTGGGGTCTTTACCTTCCAGGCGTTCTTTGTTGGCAATATCAATGGCCTCTTCCCATGTGGCTTTTAACTGGCGAAGATGATCAAGGACTTCATCAAGCATGTCAGGGTCTTTTTTGATGTTTGCCTGTACGAGGCGGTAGTGTAGGTACTCATAAAGTTTTAGAAGGTTTTTTGTGAGTTCACCACCCACCTCAGCGTCCAAGCTTGCCATAAATTCGGCAATAATTTTTTGGGCGCGCATAATGTTGTTGTGATATTTTTCAATGTCGTCTTGGGCAAAGGCTTTTTTGGCTAAAAGCACAAAGCGAATGGCCCCATCATAAAGCATAATCAGAAGTTCTTCTTGCGTGGCCGTTTCGATGGCTTGCTGCTTATACTGCTTGGCTTTTTGGCCATAGGCGTTTGAATTGGGGTTGGAGTAAGCCATTAAGATAGTGTGTCCTGAATTATGTAAAAGAAGGAATAGTAGCTCTAGAATAAGCGCTATAGGGTTATGTCGTCGTTTTGAGCGATTACTTTAGGGTAAAGGGCTATTTATCAAAGCGAATTCGTCCAGATTCAGGATCAATGAGCGTTTTCTTACTGCCTTGAGAAGTGCCCCCAGTGCCACTATCGACGGACTCTTCATCGGGTTCAGGGGGTGGCGGTGGTGCTTTGGGCTCCTCCTCCATTGGGAGGAACTGATCCAAGAAGGTGCTTTGATCGGGTGTTAGATTATTGAAAGACGCCCCGACTTTGTGCTCGCCATCCCACCAGTTATAAATAATATAGTGTGGGGTGCAGGCAAAAGAATGCCAATCTGCATTGAGTTTGAGCTCGATTGAAAGCGGTTTGTTTAGTAATGAGGCTGTTAAGGTTGACGTGAATGTGAATTGCAGCCCCGTACGAGATAGATTACGCGTGACAAACTGGACTTGGCTATGTTCTCGGCGTCCTTCACGTTCCATCGGAAAACGAGTGCCTTGACGGTGAAAAGCGGGCTCGGGTTTGTCGTTAAAAACCAATGTGTGAATGGGGAAATGTCCTAGCTTACCTG
>CAYGPY010000181.1:0-6203 GCA_964351765.1 uncultured Vampirovibrionales bacterium | reverse complement strand
CAAGATCTAAGAAAAGGAGCACCCGTAAAGACAGAAAACCGGACAACCGCAAATCAGGAAATACTGACGGGGTCATGCTGAAGCCAAAGAAAAGTAGAGCGATATTCTAATCAAAACATCATAGCTTAAAGTTTCTTGATCAAAGGTTTCCTTTGTAAATCTGTTTGTCTCGTTATTATTAATTGGTTATATTGTAAGTTGCATAAATTAGAGGTTTACCACAAAGCATGGCTAAAAATATGAATGATCAAAGGTGGAAAACCTTCAGTTTAGTCAATGAGTGGGTGCGTTTTTCTGATACTAAGGCAGCGACGCTTTTGGCGATTCAAGGTGTGTTGCTAGGCATTTTTTCGCAGTCAGATTGGACAAAATACCCAGATAAACTAGGCTGCTTTCCCGTAGTTATTGGTGTGGTAGCCATATTGCTGACGCTTATATCTATGTTTTTCGCGTTCAACAGCCTCAACCCCAAGCTCAAATTGATGGGAGGCAACTCACCTCTGTTTTTTGGCTCTATCGCGAGTGGTTTTAAGAATTCACATGAATATCAACAGCATTTCGATAAAACCATGCA
The DNA here is from genome assembly GCA_964351765.1 of uncultured Vampirovibrionales bacterium. Taxonomy (GTDB): domain Bacteria; phylum Cyanobacteriota; class Vampirovibrionia; order Vampirovibrionales; family Vampirovibrionaceae; genus CAYGPY01. Next base: position 5,629 of record CAYGPY010000181.1, on the reverse strand, counting down.
TTCTGAAGAAGCGATAGCTAAGGAGCTGAGTGGTCAAATTTTTGTAAATTCGCAAATCGCAATGCGCAAATTTACTGACGTTACATATTCATTGCGCTGGTTCATGGTTGCGATGTTTTTTTGGGGTGGTTTTACAGCTGCAAATATCATTATTGGGGGGCAATCATGAAAGCAAAATATGCGAGCTATAACTATTTGGATAGCCAAGATCGTATCAAAGAAATTTTGAATTCTTCTGATAACAACTATGAAAAAAAAGATAGTATACCCGATCGAGACAAGCTCACTTTTACTAACGGTTTTTATGTCAATTGCTCTGCAATGTTTGTAGATATGAGAAAATCAAAAGATCTTACAGATAAATATCGAAGGCCTACCCTCGCAAGAATTTATAGAAGTTATATTTCGGAGTTAGTTGCTGTGCTCCGAGGGCACTCAAAGGTTGTCGAAGTCAATATTGAAGGTGATTGTGTTTGGGGTATTTTTGATACACCTACACAGGGTGATATTAATGAGCTTTTCTCTACTGCCTTTCAGGCATCGTCCATGATTGACATTCTAAATTGGAGATTCGAGAAAAAAGGGTACGATCCAATAGAGATCGGTATTGGTCTAGATTGGGGGCGAGCTCTTATGCTCAAAGCAGGCTATAAAGGTAGTGGCATAAATGATGTCGTATGGATGGGAGAAGTCGTAAATAGGGCTGCAGCTTTGTGCAACCATGGTAACAGAACATACTCAGACAGAGAAATCATGGTTTCAGAAGTTTTTAGAAACAATTTAAATAAAGATAATCAAAGCTTACTGCAGTTCAATAGTGGTCGAGACTGCTATCATGGAAATGTAGTATCGACTGAAATGAATAACTGGTTGAATACTCAGAAATCATAGTACACAAATTCTTGTATTACGCCCTAAAATTAGTTTTGAGGCGGTCTTCAGAATACGTCGAATTTATCAGTTGTCAAAAAAGTGCAATCTATATATCCTGCATTTAACCCGGCGGAAACACCTGTTACGGGAAATCTGCCCCTTTAAGAATCTATATAAAGACACCTTGGAATGAACCAATTAAAACCGCAACAATTTTCTGAACTTGTAAAAAGCAAACGTAAAAGCATGGGGTTTACTCAAAAAGAGTTTTCAGAATTTCTTGGCTTAAATGGTTCTGGTGAAAGAACGGTAAGGGGATGGGAGAATGGTGAACACATACCTGCGCCAAAGCGTCTTCAAGAAATCCTGTCCATGTCAGCGAATACGCCGTTCAAAAGATCTGGAAAATCAGCATCCTTCAAATTTATAGATCTATTTGCTGGGATAGGCGGCATACGTATCCCATTCCAAGACGTGGGTGGGGAGTGTGTGTTTACGTCTGAGTGGGACAAGTTTTCTAAAAAGACATATGCCGCCAATTATGGTGTGCTGCCTCATGGTGACATTACAAAGATCGCAACAAGTGGGATCCCAAACCATGACGTGTTGTTGGCTGGTTTCCCATGTCAGGCTTTCTCACAGGCAGGCTTGAAGCAAGGGTTTCAAGATACACGCGGAACTATGTTTTTTGAAATTCAGCGTATACTTGCAGAGAAAAGGCCAAAAGCGTTTTTGCTAGAGAATGTAAAACAGCTGAGAGGTCATAATAAAGGGCAGACACTTGAGACTATTTTGAAAATTCTACGTGGGGAAAACGCAGGCAAGATACCCGATGAGATTGAATTTTCAGATGAGATCAGGAAAAGCTTGGGGCAGAAGCTTAATTATCATGTTGACTTCCGCGTATTGCGCGCTTGTGACTTTGGTGTGCCTCAAAATCGCGAGCGCATCTATATCGTTGGTTTCGACAAAGAGGCATTTCCAGATATTGACTTGAAACAGACATTTGTCTGGCCTGAGCCTTCGGGTGAAAAAACGCGGCTTGGTGATATTCTTGAAAGCAATGATAGTGTTGACCCTAAATACACTATTTCAGATAGACTTTGGAATGGTCACAAGCGACGTAAGGCGGAGCACAAAGTAAAGGGCAATGGGTTCGGTTATAGCCTGTTTACAAGAGAGAGTGCATACTCAAACACAATCAGCGCCCGCTATTACAAAGATGGTAGTGAGATACTGATCGACCAGTCTGATATAGGGCGTAATCCACGCAAACTGACGCCACGAGAATGTGCGCGGCTTCAAGGATTCCCTGAAGAGTTTATTGTCGATGCGGTGTCGGATGCGCAAGCTTATCGACAGTTTGGAAATTCTGTTGCTGTTCCCGTCATTCGACAGATAGCTCAAGCAATGTCAAATGTGTTTGAGGCGCAAAACGCAATGGCGGCTAAACGAAAAAAAGTCGCTTAGCCGTTAGGATTTATATGCTTTAAGCATAGGTCTCAGGATACGTCCTGCGCCACCAGTCAATACTATGCGGTATCTCAGTATTAAACAGCGTCTCGAAAGAGATGATATTGGTAAAGCGTGTATCAAAGCGGTCTTTGATGTCCTGATATGTTACAAGGGTGATATTGTGTTCACTCATCAATTCTAAGAGGTTTGAGGATATCCCCTCGTCAAGCGTCAGAAGGTGGATGCTAGGGATATTGGTTCTGTTTAATTCTTCAACCACTTCCTGCCAGCGCTCGCGCAAGGTCGTTTTCATCGTGACAACAAGGCATTTACTTCTGTTAGTATCGTAGGCGTCCATCCCAGGTAAAATACCGTCTACTTTTTTACCTAACCCCTTTGTTTCAAACAATTTCTTTCCTAGAGCTGATTGGTCGTCATAGGGGTAGTTATAGGCACTCATTATTGAGTGAACAATTTCTTCAAAAGCAGTCCCTGCGCGTGATCGACGCGAATTGGTCACGCTTTTGGATAATTCAAAAAAGTATGGAAAAATCCGGCCTGCGAAATCTCCAAAAATATTGGAGATATTGCGCATCAGCTCTTTATGACTGCCAAGCGCGTTTAAGTCGCGAATCGTTTGTTCCGATATAACGCTTTCTAATACTTCATGGGGTGGAGCGCGTTCTTCCAACAGCTCTTTGACAACTGTTTTGTAGAATAATAATTCTGAATCTACATAAGTAGTCCAAGTCGCGTCCCGAACTTCTCGAATGAAGCTCGAAGTATTGCGAACCCGCTCTAAATAGTCTGGATCATTTTTAATGGTGTTGATGTAATTACGGATCAAATCTTTTGGCCCGAGAACATAACGTCCACGGACATCTGCCATCTTTTTACGCCACCACAGTATTTCAGTTTCATTCAGTTCAAGGATGGCTTTCATGCCATTATGGGAGGTGACGATGTCCATCAGGTAGTCCTTCTTTTGATTCTGATCATCGTATCTCAGTCATTGTTTTTAATACAGGCAAAAATAGTTTTCAATTTCTACTGGGGCGTGTACATTGTCCCAACACTACTTGAAATTATTGGATTCGAAGATGCCCATAAAAATTAGAAATTGTAATAATATTACGTCAGGAGAGATTTCTTTAGAGGTTGGGTGTCTAAACATAAAATATGCAGCAAACGGTACTGGTAAAAGCACTATTGCTAAGGCTATAGAGCTCGGTGCTGCGAACATCGAACTTGAAAAGTTAACACCTTTCGAGCTCCTCGGAGTTGAGTTATCGGAAGATAATCGACCAGAAATAACTGGGTTAGATGGCATTCAAAAAGTTGAAATTTTTAATGACCGTTACATTGAGCAATTTGTGTTCAAGCAGGATGAAGTTCTCGAAAATAGTTTTCAAATATTTGTAAAAAATGAAGAATATGATCAACGCAATGGTGAAATAGAAAATTTGTTAGCTTGTATCAAAAACACATTTGCGGAAGATGCTTCAATAGACACAATGATTACTGATTTGGGAAAGCTGGTTTCTGGTTTCGGAAAACCAACTAAAACATCCAGTTTTTCTGCATCATCTCCGGTTGGCAAAGGGATTGCCAATGGAAATAAACTGGAAAATATTCCTGACAGCCTGACAGCATACTCGGATTTTTTGAAATCAGATGTAAACAGTCAGTGGATTAAGTGGCAGGTGTCTGGTGCTAAATTTATGGAGGTTTCAGAGCATTGTCCGTTTTGCGCTTCTTCGACGGCAGACACTAAAACAACAATTGAGCTTGTGGGGCAAGAATTTGATGCCAAAACCATAGAGCATTTGGTTTCAATAATCGACGTGTTGAATGAATTGTCCCAATACTTCACTGAAGAAGCCAATACGAAGCTAAGAGCTATCACAACGAACAAAGCAACTGTAAGTGATGAAGAAAAAACGTATTTGGGAAACATTAGAAAGGAAGTTGAAACGCTCAAGTCTAAAGTAAGTGCATTGAAATCTATTTCTTTCTTTCAGCTAAAAAGTGAAGAAAATTTAGTAAGTAAGATTGAAGAGTTAAAAATTGATCTAACTTATCTTCCTGCCCTAGCTTCGGATACGACTTCACGAATGGTAGGAACCCTAAATAGTCAACTTGACGGTGTTAGTAGTAAAGCTGGAGAGTTGCTTGGTAAGATAAGAAAACATCAAAATGGTATCGCAGAAATTATAAAAGAAAATACAGACAGTATAAATGAATTTTTGGCAGATGCTGGGTATAAATATAAAGTAAAAATAGAAGAAAAAGGACCTGAAAATTCCTATATAATGACTTTAAATCATGAGCAATTATTGGATGGTGTTATCGATGGTAAAGCTCATTTAAGTTATGGAGAACGGAACGCCTTTGCTTTGGTTTTATTTATGCACCAAGTGCTTAGATCTAAACCTGATCTCGTTATACTAGATGATCCCATTTCATCTTTTGACAATACTAAAAAGTTTGCCATCGCTAAAAGACTTTTCTCTACAGGTACTAGCTTAAGAGATAAAACTGTATTGCTTTTGACGCATGATTTTGAGCCGATCGTTGATGCTGTTTATGTGTTGCGTTCTATTTTCTCGAACGTTCGAGCATTTCATTTGTCAAATGAGTCCGGAGAGATAACTGAAAGGGAAATTACTCGGGACGATATACTTAGCTTCCCGCAAATTTGTAAAGTTGCATCAGCATCCGATTGTAGTTTGGTTATTAAAGCAATTTATTTGAGACGTTATTATGAAATAATGGATGATAAAGCTGATGAATACCAGCTGCTTTCTAGCTTATTGCATAAGGTAACTGTCCCTTATCGCAAGGAGCCGGATGGAACGACGATTGCTTTAACGGAAGAAGAAGTATCGATAGCAATCGAAAATATTCAAAAGTTTTGTCCTGACTTTGACTACGAAACTATTTTATCAATTGTTCAAGATCAGGAACAGTTACTAGCATTATATGCGGAATGCGACAGTAATTATCAAAAGCTTCAAGTTTTTAGAATGTTAGAGCTTCCAACAAAATTCAACTCGATATTTATGAAGCACGTGAATGAATCTTACCATATAGAAAATGAGTACGTAATGCAGATTGACCCGAATAAGTATCAAGTAGTTCCTAGCTTCATTATTGAAGCATGTGATGCCGAAATAGCTGCCAACTCGCCTGTGTCGTAAAATTTGTAGTATATAAAACGACCGTTTTCTATACTCACCAAATCTGGACGATAAGTCGAGCTAAATTTCTCACATAGCAATTTAGAAACTCATTCTATAAA
>CAYGPY010000180.1:0-6216 GCA_964351765.1 uncultured Vampirovibrionales bacterium | reverse complement strand
AATTTCGAGTGCTTTGTTGGCCATCTGTTTTATAATGCCCATCACCGCTAAATTGGCTTCGTACAAACGTTGCGTCATCGTTGCATCACTCATATCCACCAAAGGATTTGCTGTGGAGCTTACGACGTAGCCTTCTTCATCGGCTTCTGGATGGCCTGGCATATGTATTTTTTTACCCGGTGTTGGATCTTCAACCATTCCGGCCATTTGCACACCACCGGTGTGAAAGGTGAGACCCGTTCGGATGATACTACCTGAGCGCAGACTACTAATCATCGTGTCAAAATCGACTGAGTTGTTTTCCATTAACACAGGGATTTTCCGCTTGTAGTTGGGTGTGTTGAGATTGGCGATGTTATTGGCATGGATTTTAAGACGCTCGCTTTGAGCGCTTAAGGCGCCAGAGATAATGCCCATACTGCTTCCAAGTGTCATAACAACGTTTCCTTTTTAATTTGATTAATTAATTACCTTCACCTACTTCTTACCCGATACTATCGTCCAATCTGAGAAGCGGTTTTTAAGGTGTTAAAAATAGTTGAGGTGCGTCGAGCGGCCATGCTGTAGAACATCATGTTCTTTTGCATATCAATCATCTGCTTTTGCAGATCAACAGGCATACCTGTCTCACCTGTCATATCAATGGTTTTACCCATCTTCATCGAAAGACCCGTTTCAAAGGGTGTGTCGGTTTGACCAAGCACGTCAGCAAAGTTTAAACTTTTAGCGGTATATCCCGGAGTGTGGGCATTAGCAATGTTGTTGCTAACCACTTTTTGCTTTTCAGTAATAGCGCTAAGTGTGTGGCTGATATTTGTAATGGCGTTTGTGAGTTCAAAGCTCATTGTAAAAACCTCAAAATATTAATGTGTTAATAATGTTTAAAACTAGTGTTTGAATTACTGTCTTAAGTTCACGGCTTGACGGAAAATATCGTCGGTGAATTTAATGATCCTCATGTTCGAAATGATCGAGGCGTTTAATCGCAACACGCGATCCACTTCACCAAAGACGCTCACGTTCGAGCTTTCGAGCATGCCTTGCTTGATAGCACTGTCGTTGTCTTTAACTGGAACACCCGAATCGGCTGTTGGAACAAGTCGGTTATACCCGTTATCTTGTAAGCCTTCAGGGTTTATGAAACGAACCAAGTCGAGCTTACCCAAAGGAATATCTTTACCGCTCTCAGTGATACGGGCGAGCACGGTACCATCGGGTTTAAAAAATACTTTTTGATAATCTGGCGGTACTTGAAATCCTGTACCCACTAAGTCACCGTGATTGGTGACGATGTAGCCTTCGCTGTTTACAGCGAGTTGACCATCACGGGTATAGGACGTTGTGCCATCGGGTTGAGTGACTGGAATAAATCCGTAGCCATCAATACCGATATCCATTTGACGGTTGGTAATACGCAAATCACCTTTGCTGTAGTCGTGGCGATCGGTACCCTCAAGGCGACCATCTGGCATCATATAGTGCTCAAAATGAGTGCTTTTATAACCGGTGGTGTTAATGTTAGCCACGTTCTGGGTTACTCTGTCCAACACACCAAATTGTGTGGTCGCGTTGTCGGCGGCAAGTTTCATAATTTGCTGTAACATTGGGTGGCTGTCTCCTGAGTTTCAAATGCGTTATGGGTAAAAATAGAAAATTAATTTTGAGATTTATTACTGGGCTCTACCAAGTTCTTGCACCATTCGGCTTAAGAGATCACTTTGTAGAATAAACAGTTGTCGGTTGGCTTCAAACTGACGTCTTAGCGGCATAATGCTGACGTATTCTTTTTGAAGCATCACGTTGGAATCTTCCACGTAACCTTGTTTTACGTCGACCTTAGATACAGGTGATCCGTCTTGATTGGCAACGCCAATTTGATCGAAGCTCACCATTTTTCCGGCTTTGGTGTCATACACTTCAATGGTGCCGTCAGGCGCAATTTTCAAATGCGCTTTTAGGTCATCGGGGATGACATCGAGTTTGAGAGGGGTTCCGGAGGCTGAGAGGACTTGTTTTCCGTCCAGAGCCCGTACGTATCCGTCTTTATCGACTTCAAAGCGGCCATCTCTGGTCATCTCAACAGCACCAAAGGCATTTACTTTTTGAAAATAACCCTTGGTATTTAACGCTAAATCCAGTGGGTGCCCTGTGAGTCGAATCCGTCCAATTTCAGTATTGGTGGCTGTGTCCAGCCCTTCGACGCCAAGGTGTTCCACAAAAGATGTGATCACTGGCTCTTTGCGTTGGTAGCCCGGAACCCCAAAGTTAGCGATATTGTCCGTGTGGACGTTCAATACTTCCAACTGGGTCACCATGGCTCGCGTCGAGATTGTAAGGCCATCGCCTTGATATTGAATGTTGCCGCGTAAAACCATGGGGGAGGGTTTCCTTTGTTTATGAGTAACGTAATGAATAAGGTGATAAATAGAAATCAGAGAATGCGTTTAAATCAAACAGCGGTCAATCCGCTATGGGTATAAAGCCATCCCGTGTTTCAAGCTCTTTCTTGAAACGAGGTTTTTCTCCATTTACACGGTAAGGGCTTTTACTGTCTTCGCATCTGATCTCGGCACCTGCGATACAAAATTTAACAAATACGGGCGTTTAAGCTCTTTTTTCATCTTTCTGGATGACACAGGTTCACTAAACTCCATCAGCTGGATGAGTATATTGGCGATGCTCTTTATATTAAGTAGCGTTAAATAAGCGCAATTCTCGCCGGTAGATTGTTTTTATTTGTATATATAACTATATATTGAATATAGAGCTGAGCATTAACCTAATCGTTAGGTTTTTATTATATGGAGAGTACGATACGTGATTAAAGGCGCATCCAATAGCCCAAGCCGAGCATCGGCTGCTGAAGATATCAAAAAAGTTAAAGACGATGCTAAGAACGAAGAGATATCGCAAGAACCGGTGATTACTTCTGGTGAATCGTCATCGGATAGTTTTACCAATAGTAATCCTCTTGGATTTGGTTCAGATGATGAGACACCGATTGTTTCTTCATCAGGTAATGCTGGAGACGTTGAGCCTACTAGAGCTGCTGCTGAGTTAGAGGCTCCATCACCCTTTAGTGCTGATAACGCTGAGCCTGTGGTCGATAGTGATAACGCGACGAATGAGGTTGTTGCCAATAGTTTGCAAACCATTGGGGGCACTGCCACCGACATCCCTGAGAATGGTAAAGAAGCACAAGATCCCAGTGATGATTCTGTCTCTGTACCAACGCCAATAAGTATTACGCCTGATGAGAGACAAGCTTTTATCGATGCCATTACAAATCGAGAAAATACACCTGTTGATCCTGTTGATGATGTACCAGCTGAAAACGTACCCAACACAATAACTGAAACTGAACCGGTTGTTCTTCCAGAACCAATAGAGGTTAAGCCTGCACCGGTTAATTTTGATGAGAATTATTACTTATCACAAAATCCAGATGTAGCTGAAGCTGTTGCTAGTGGTGATTTTGTGAATGGTCAGCAACATTTCGATGAATACGGTCGATATGAAGCCCGTGATCCGAATGAAGAATTTGATACCAGCTATTACTTAGAAACGTATCCAGATGTGGCTGATGCCGGTGTAAACCCATTACAACATTATCAAATTAACGGTGCTGTAGAAGGCCGACGTCCAAACGGCAACACCGGTATTGAATATGAAGCCGATGAACAAGCAGCGGCTGATGCTGCCGAAGCCAATGAAGAAATTATTAATGATCAGTTGACGGTTATTGCTAGCCAGTTTGGTGTTGAAATTACAGGTGGTGGTGCCAGTTCTGAAGTGCTAACAGAAGTCATTCAAACGTTAGATGGTTTACCGCAACATATTATTGATGCTTACTTGCAATCAGGCAGTACCGTTCGCCTGGAAAACGGTGATCTTTCTGAAACAGAGGGTGGTGCCGCTGATGGGCGTGAAGCTGGTAGTTTGCCAGGCTTTGCCTTGGTTGGTGGTGAAAATGGTACGACCGTTGTTTCTGAATACGGTATTGAAAATGACAATACTCACGGTTCAGAGGATTTATTGCTCCATGAGTTTGCCCATGTGTTAGATACCTTGGGTGGTAATGATACATCCGCAAATGATTTTAGTAATAGTACAGAATTTCAAGCGCTTATAGCTGACACTGAGGTCGATGCGCTAATTGATTCTCGTTTGGCTACAGGTACGTTTCATAACGAAACAGCGAGCGAGAATTTTGCCGAATTGTTTGCTATTTATTATTCTGGGGTTGAAGTACCTGACTCTGTGAAAAATTATTTTGATAGCTTAGTTTTTGTTGCTTAGTTTAGTAATATTACTATTTAAAAGCATTAAAAAAGACCACTTATTTAATATGAGTGGTCTTTTTATTTCTTAAATCAATGCGAGGCTTTTAGAGGTCGTCCCACATATTGTAGCCTTTTGCACCCCAATCGCGAGCGCCTTTAGGGGCTCCCATGATAAAGCCAACAGGAACGGCAACGCCGGCTCCAACAATGCCCACAGGCACCATCATCAGGTTATCATCGGCTTGACCAAAGGTTTTTTCGGCAAAGGTCTGTTCGGTTTCGATGATGCCTTGGACACCACCAGCCACTAAGCCCAATGCCCCGCCACCAGCGGCTGTAACGAGTCTAAAGGGCAGGGTTAACGCTTGCACGGCGTTACCACCACCATCGGCAAAGGCATGGCCCATTGTTTGTACGCCAACCATCATTGTGAGTGCTAAAATCGCAATCAGTTTTTTCACAGGTATCTCTCCTTGTTTACTATGTATGGCTCGCTACTCGCCCAATAACCTATTCAAATACCATCTCTATACTCAACACAAATGCGGTGCAAAAACCGCACAACCCTTATGGTAAGTAGCCTGCCAGATTTTTAAGAATAACAACAACTAACTCAATGTTAGAATTTAGTTCAAACAAAATTTACGAACTCCCCTATTGTAATAGATTTTTCATGTCTAGGGAAGTAGTGCGCCTTCTGTTTTTGAACAATTGATCCTTAGGTGTAGTACAAAAGATCAATCGCGTTTAAAAAACGACTGAAAAAGACGTCAAAATGTGCCAAAAACAGCTCAAAAATGCATTAAAAACAACGAAAAAACGGCCAAAAATGCGTGATTTTCAGCCGTTTTTTTTGTTTTTTTAGTGGGTTATCTCTGCGAAATCTTACTCACCATCTTCGTGATCATGGTGATCACCATCCCACATATCCCAACCCGCGTGGGCGCCATCTTCAACACCTGAAGGAATGCCTTTTAGGAATCCAACAGGAGCTACAACTGCTGCAACACCAGCGTTAACAGGCCACATGAAAAGGTTGTCGCTAATGATGCCACCTTCTTGGTCTTCGAATACCTTTTTTTCCATATCAATGATGCCGCGAAGGCCACCAAATGGAAGACCTAACGCACCACCAATAAGGGTTGTGGTGGCTTGGAAAGGGGCCATCAATACGTGCGTTGCGCCATCGTGAGCTTGCGCTTGCAAGCCGGTTGAAGCAACCACAGCAGCGGTTAATAGTGCACCAGTCAGTAATTTTTTCATAACAGTGTGTCTCCTTTTTTAGTAAAACTAATATTTAGATCTAAGTGAAATACTTATATCTCGGTGTGTTTAAGTAATGTGGTGACGCGTAAGCCCATCTCGTAAAGCGTCATCATGCCTCAACAGGCGTTTCTCTCTCTATAACTCTACACATGGTTATAGCATATATCATTAAAGAGAGGGGGCTTTCTGTCGAAATATGTATGCGATACAGGCTTGATAGAAGATAGGCTTGCCGTTGCTTTTTGAGCAACATAACCATCATACAAGTACTCACCGTGATTGTGATGAGCGTATGTACACTTATTTAAAAAGCCTGAAAAACCAATTGAACAAAGGGTTTCTAGCGTATGGCAATTTCGTAGGCCAACGTATTGAGGCGACGTTGGTTTTCAATATCGCGAGAGCTTAGGCTTTGCGTGCAAATGTCTTTCATTTCCTGCATTACGCCAATTAGTTTTCTCAATGCCTCAGTTGGCAGTGTGGATTCAAGCGGATCGTCAAGCTCTACAAATTCAGGTGTGGCGCTGCTTTGTGCTGCGGTGATTTTGTCTTCTAGGGGTTGGATTACACGATTGAACGCCGCTTCCCACAGGCCGTTTTGCAATGATTGCACATCAGGGGTTTGACCAATTTGAAGACCTAAACCAAACGGATTGTTGGACTGCAC
>CAYGPY010000179.1:0-6282 GCA_964351765.1 uncultured Vampirovibrionales bacterium | reverse complement strand
CAACCACCACATCAACCAGCTTAAGCTGCTCTTTGAGGAGGCGTTCGTGTTTGGCAATGTGGCCGGGATACCATTGAATGGTGTTCATAAATAGGGTCTCTGATTGGTAGAAGGGGGGATCAGTAAAAAAGCGAGAGGAAGACCCTCTCGCTTTTTATAAAGTAGTTTAAACTCTGCTGGAAAACTCAGACGCTGTAATTTAAGCGTTCGGGTTTTTGCTGGATTGAATTTTCTCGCGGATACGAGCAGCTTTACCACGACGCTCACGCAAGTAGTAAAGACGAGCACGACGAACGCGACCACGACGGATGATTTTAATGTCATCAACTTTTGGTGCGTGGAAAAGGAATGTACGTTCAACGCCCACACCTTGAAACACACGACGCACGGTAAAGGTTTTGTTGATACCCGCGTTAGCGGTACGGATAACAATGCCTTCGTAGGCCTGAATACGCTCTTTGGAGCCTTCCACAATCTTTACCATTACTTTAACGGTATCACCAGGAAAAAGCTTTGGAATGGATTCTTTTTTGAATACATTTTCAATGTCTTGAATCAATTGGCTGGACATGATTGAAAATCCTTTAATTCTTAGTCTAAAAATCTTATTAAATCTGAGTTGGTATAAAATAATAGGCTGTGGAAGTCATCAATAAAACTTCTCTATCAGCACTACGGACACGTGGAGTATACTTTACGGAAAACACAGGCTAGGGTCAAGCATCCTATGTGGGGTATGGGGTGATGATTATTCAGATGCATTGTTTGGGTTTGTTGGGGGTGGATTTAGAGTTGGTTCACTTACAATAAACAAGCCGTTGGCGGGTCTAAAGCTTTCTGGGTTAGCTTGCTTTAGTTGGCGAGTGATACGTTTTTTAAATTTATCGCTCAAGTCAGGGTCGTCTTGATAGAAATTAGGATTGCCTTCAATAAAGCCACCGGGCTTCACATATTCGTTTTCTTCGTTTAAAAATACCAGCTCACCGCTGTGTTGGCGTCGTTTTACCATCTCGGCCGTAATTTCTTTAGGGCTTGCCACACCGGTGCCAGCCATAATGTCCTTCAAGCCATCAACCACTTCATGGTGATAGTTTGCTGTACGAGGGGCTTTGTCTTCAACCACGAGTGCCTGAGTAAGCTCTGGATTGTGTGTGGTAATGCCTGTAGGGCACGTGTTGCTATGGCACTCAAGTGCCTGAATGCAACCCAACGAGAACAAGAACGGACGGGCTGAATAGGCAAAATCGGCACCGCGGGCAAGTACTTCAAAAATATCGCCTTCATCGGCTAGCTTGCCCGCCACTGCTATTTTAATGTTGTCCTTCAAGCCAAAGCCTTGCAATGCATTTACAACACTATGCAAGCCATCACGCATCGGCACGCCGACTTTGTTTACAAACACAGGCGGTGCGGCGCCCGTGCCGCCTTCAGAGCCATCCACTGTGATGTAATCAGGGAGATACTCGTACTGATTTTTATCGGCGTATTCACGCATGGCTTTGCAAATAGCCAGAAACTCATACTCTTGGCCAACACAGAGTTTAAACCCAACCGGCTTGCCACCACTGGCTTTTTTCATTTTGGCAATGTTTTCAAGCAGGCCTTTAGGTGTGTTAAACAAGGTGTGGAATGGGGGTGAAATCACGTTTTCGCCAAGAGGAACCTTGCGGATTTGAGATACTTCTTCGGTTACTTTGTCACCCAGAAGAACACCACCCAGTCCGGGCTTGGCTCCCTGAGAGAGTTTTAGCTCAATCATTTTTACTTCAGGGCGTTTGGCTTCTTTGGCAAACTCGGCTAAATCAAAGTTCCCGTTTTTATCACGACACCCAAAATACCCCGTCCCAATTTGCCAAATTAGATCGCCACCGTGCAGATGGTGCGGGCTAATGCCACCTTCGCCGGTGTTTTGGGCAAAGTTGTCTATTTTAGCCCCTTTGTTGATCGCTTCAACGGCGTTGGCACTGAGTGAGCCATAACTCATCGACGAGACATTGAGAATTGAAGCGTTGTAAGGTTGTTTGCAAGCACGGTTACCAATACTGACACGCGGCTCATCAATCACTTGTCTGTCGAGCGGTGCGAGTGATTGCAGAATAGACATAAAGCGTTCTTTATAGGCATTGTAGCGAGTACCAAACGATATTTTTTGTGTGTCGCCTTTGGCGCGTTGATAAATCAGATCACGCGTTAGTCGGTTAAAAGGAACACCGTCATCATCGGTATCGTCTTCAATAAAATACTGTCGTACTTCATTTCTAATACGTTCAACACCATAACGAAAATTGGCTGAAACGGGGTGAGCACGGCGTAATGAGTGTTCGGTCTGGGTCACGTCATCCACATACTTGGCCGATGCGGCTGCGGTAAGCAGGTGAACAACACGTGCTTTTGGTGAAATTTTTGCTGCCAGTTCAGTTGCCACAGCGGTGCCTGCTAAAATTTTAGCCATCCCTTTACGTGTAGGGAATCTAGGCTTATCGTGCTGTTTAGCACTTCCAGCAAACTGAATTGGTGATGAATGGATAGACGATATGGTCTTCATAGACAGAAATACCCTTCGATGTATTACGACTGTCTTATCTTAATGAAAAAGTCGCTGCATGCCAAGCTATCGTTAAGAAACGTGCTTTTTATCTTCTTTAAGCCTGAAAGCCCCTGTCTTTGTTAAATTACTTTACATTTTATAGTGTATTTAATGCCCTAGGTATGGACATATCTCCGAAATGGCTTTATTATTGTTGTTAAAGGGATAAAGCAGTTTAATTAAGCACAGTATTTTCACCAGTACTGATTAAATGATAAACATATTAGAGAGTTTCAATAGGCAAGCTGCTTAAAGATCGTCTGGCAAACGTCTCAAACCCACCACAATTGGTTACTACCCCCTTAAACCTTAGAGAGGGACCGGAATTGTGAGTCAGGTCTTATTGCTGAATGCATCGTATGAACCGCTAAACATATGCAACTGGAAGCGTGCTGTGTCATTACTTGTTAAAGGTAAGGCAGAAACGATTGAACGAAACGGAATAGAATTGCATCCGCAGATGCCCTTGCCTGTTGTGACTCGCTTGCTGTATTACGTGAAAATTCCGTATAAGGATATTCCCCTTACACGGCGTAACTTGATGCACCGAGACAAGTACACCTGCCAGTATTGCAGTAAGCGTACCGAACTGACGATAGATCACGTTTTACCCCGCTCACGTGGTGGAAAAGATACGTGGGAAAATCTGGTGGCGGCCTGCCGTAAATGTAACGTGACCAAGGGCAACAAAACACCCGAAGAGGCGAAAATGACATTGCCTAAAAAGCCGGGACGCCCTGCAAACTTCATGAACTTTGAACTCTCCAAGCAGCAGCATCAAGGCTTGGAACACAGCGACCAGTGGGATAAATATCTGTTTAAGTTTAGCTGATTATTGTTTCCACGCATTTTGAATTTTTGGAAACGGTTGTTTTACTGGTTTAAAGTCCACCCTTTGAAAAGGATTGACGGGCGCTGGTGTTGGTAACGGGTTTGAATTGGTATCCGCGACTTCTGTTTGAGGGGTGTTCCAATCGTGTGATGAGCTAAGTCGAGGCATGGGTACCGGCTTGCTTAATGCTTCAGGTGACGGGACATCCCATCCGGCTGCTGAAGAAATGGTGAATGATTCCGGCGGAGTATCTTCCACCTGATCGGCGCCGCGTGTTTTAGAAATTAGTTGTTGAAAACGAAAGTCAGGGGTTTGATGATTGCGACGGTACACCTGATCAGGGGCATTAGATGTGTTTACTGATGTTGTATCGGCAGGTGTTATGGATTCTGGCCCCATTGTTGGGTGCGAACTTGGCGCAAACGTTTGCGCACTTAAATCATTCAATCGTCCAATACCAACGGGTGAGCGTTCGTCGATGTCTTCTTCAGTAAATAGATCTAAAAACTGATCCCATACTTGGGTTAAGAAGCCCTCGCTTTGTGTTTCAATCGGGTCGATTGTTGTTTCAACATGGGCTTCTGTAAACGTGTCGTAACTTCCAACATTGTCAGTGGCGGTGTTGTAGTGCCCGTTAATAAACTTAAGAACCGAAGGATTTGCAGCCTCGGCTTGCTGAGAGTGTTGAGGTGGATAAGCTTGTCCTGATTTTGGATTGGAGTTTAATGGGTTGTTAAACATTGGGGCACGCTCCTGAAAATTGGGTTTACACTAGAGTCGTGATAGCCAAGCTAGCTCTCTCAAAGGAAAGATCGCTTTTTATTGGTCAATCAACCACTCTACTGCTATAGTAATGATTTTAAAGTGTTCGGCAACAACATGCATCAAAAATCGGGTAAAATACCACAGATAGTGGAGAAATAACCCCAAAATAAGGATCTAATCACCGGTGACGTACCCTTTGTTGAAGTCATTACCCCAGCAAATCGATAACGATACGCATGGTATTCAGCAGTGTTTATTACTGGCTGAACAGGCGTTGCCAGACGATGTCCCTGTGGGGGCATTAATCGTGAACGCTAGTGCTGAGATTATTGCTTATGGCTGGAACACAAGAGAGAAGGACGTGAACCCGTGCGGGCATGCCGAGGTGATGGCATTGATGATGGCTGCCAAGCAGTTAGGTGATTGGCGATTAAATGAATGCACGCTCTACGTCACACTAGAGCCGTGCCCAATGTGTGCCTCTGCCATCAAGCAGTCACGGGTGTCTAAGGTTGTGTTTGGGGCGTATGATCCGGTGATGGGGGCCTGTGGGTCTGCGGAACAACTGTTAATGACGGATAAAAACGTGAGTGTATTGGGTGGTATTGAAGAACAGATCTGCTCAACAGCATTAACGACCTTCTTTAAGCATAGCTTGCGTTCAGAGAAATAGCAGGGTTAAAGAAGCCCAATATAGTTCAAAATAACCCTATTTTGTTTTTTTTAGTCTAGCCCACTTTCGCCCCTTGCACTATTCTTGCAAAAAGGTATAATTAATATTGTCTTTTGATTTTGAGGGGACAGATGATCCATCTGTTGGGACGAAGCCAAAAGCGACGACCTGAAGAAAATCAAAAACAACTATCAAAGTCAGAAGAATAATAACAAGTGTTCTAATAAGGGATGATGTTTTATTACGTCATCCTTTTTTATTGTTTTTTAAACCTTACAATTTTCTTTCTTTGATCAAATCAAGAAGTTGATAAATAGGCGTGTTGGGGTCTAGGGTATGTAAGATACCAGCGTATTGATAGGCTGAGCGAAACTGTTTGGCGTGGGCGGATGCCTGAGCAAGTAGATGGAGGCACGCCTCACTTTCAGCGAGAGCATCACACTGCTGCCAAGCCTCTTCTAACAGAGGAATAGCCGTTCGAAATTTACGGTCTTCACAGAGTTCTTTCCCATAATCGGTGAGTACACGCACCAGTTCAACCCGTGCATCATTGTTGTTCGGATTGTTGCTAATATTGGCTCTCAAATAGGCAACTGCAGGCTTATAGCGTTTTTCTTCAAGAAGCGTATCAATGCGTTGCCGAACCAGATCGGAGGATTGCCCAAAGCTCGGTTGCTTCTCTAAGGCACGATAATGAACAGGCATCGGTGATACCTGTTGTTGTGATGGTGAGAAAGAAGAAAACGTCATCATACCTGCTTTAAAGCGACTAAAGCTGATTTGATGCTAGTTATTTAGCGCTTGAAAATTAGTCGCTAAACGGGTTGAGCTTATCAATAAAGCCATCTTTTTCAGGCTCAGGATCACGAGCAATGGTTTTGGTTTGAATCAATTGAACCCCGTAGATTTTATCGCCTTTTTCAATCGAGGTCAGTAAGTCACGTCCTTTGATGACATGGCCAAAAATGGCATACTTTCCATCAAGTGATTTTTGTGGCGCTAAGGTAATAAAGAACTGGCTGGTTGCGCTATCGGCTGTGGCACCACGAGCCATTGAAACAACCCCAACGTCTTCGTGACTCAGCTTGTTGCGAACTTCCAAGGGCACGTGTTTTTTAGAACCCCCTGCCCCTGTACCGGAAGGATCACCGGTCTGAACAACAAAGCCGGGTACCACACGGTGGAATTTCATATTGACGGTGTTATAGAATCCGTCTTGTACTAGGTTTACAAAGTTGGCCACTGTTTTAGGGGCGTCTTTACGGTAGAGCTCAATGGCAATATTACCGCGTTGAGTTTGAAGTAAGGCGCCATCGTATTTTTTTGTGGTGAAGTCTTCAACCAAATGCTCTTGGCCAGCGGGCACAACAGGCTTTGGTTCGGCCATGGCTTTGGTTTCTTCTTTAGATGGAGCCTCTTCTTTGG
>CAYGPY010000178.1:0-6322 GCA_964351765.1 uncultured Vampirovibrionales bacterium | reverse complement strand
GTCGGGCATCATCACGCACGTAAGGCTGAAGTGCATCCAACAAAGTCGGATCAATTTTGTCATCCTGAAGACGAGTCAGCTCTTTAAAAGCCTTTTCAAAGGGCTTAAAACGAGGGCTTAACCAAACACGAGGGCAGTCTTCCTCCGTTTCAGGGCGTTGAATCACCATGGCACCATCGGTTTGAATCCATTGCGTTAATAGCTGTAAAACATCCTCGCGTACCGTTTCTGGGGCAAATGCTTTTCTAAAGAACGGCGCGCTCCCAACGGTAAAATCGTTCAGGCCGGCCAACACCGGCGGAAAGAAGCCATAATTTGTAGCCAATTCGCGCTCAATATCACGTAAGCTGGTTGGCGTGTTACCAATTAAATACTGGTTTTGAGCGTAAAAGTTGGGCACCTTTGCCATATCTGTCTCAGGGTAGGCATCTAAAATCAAGCGCAACGCCAACGAGTTATAAGCATTTAGCCAATACGTCATACGCTCATCCGGTGTTTTATATTTATCAGGCTGACTTAATGGCGAGCCTTTTTTCAGCTCATCCATCGCAGCATTCAGCATTTCAGGATGCAGCTTAACGGCTTTTACGTCCAGATGGCCATCCAGTGTGAAGAATCGTTGAAGCGTCGTATCCCAATTGTATTGGCTCATTTCGTTTTCAGGACGCAGCCGTTTTACAACCCGTGCAGACCAGCTCTCTAGAGGCACCATAAGGCTTACTAGAAACACTAGAATAATCACCACAGCAAACCGTTGATAGGTACTATATTGTCTAAAATATTTAGAGAAAGACTGAACTGTTTGTTTCACAGGATCCTATCCTTATCTATTGGCCTGCCATTGTCGACAAACCTCGTAAACGGCAATTCCTACTGAGGTGGAAATATTCAAACTACGGGCTTCAGGCGACGCAATCATTGGGATGCGTACTGTTGTGTCTTGATTCTCAGCGATCACCCATTCTGGCAAGCCGTGGCTTTCACTACCAAATACCAACATCACTTTATCTGGGTATGCCACTTCCGAGTGAAGTTGTGTGGTTTTTGTACTGAAATAGTAAGGGGTATAGTCAGGCTTGGCCAGTTGCACCTCGCTAAAGTCCATGACGTGATGAATCGTGATTTGGTCCACATAATCCATGCCCGCACGGGCTAAAAATTTATCGCCCATCCGAAACCCTAACGAGCCTACCAAATATAATTCGGCACCCGTACACACGCACAGTCGTGCAATCGTGCCCACATTTTGTGGGATACGAGGCTCTACCAATACAACGCAAATCGATGATGATTCGAAGATTGTTTGATAGGTTTTACTACTATCTGATTCATTCATAAGGGTATATCGTGGTTACTCAAGCAACCAGCCTAAAGCCTATCATACTCTGTGTTTTCTAAAATTTTGGCATACGTCGGGTCATTCAATACTTTTTCGGTACCCAGAACCACACAAGACAATGGATCTGTGGCAATGGCAACCGGTACATCAACTTCTTTAGCAAACAGTTCATCCATACCTGGCATCAACGCGCCCCCGCCAGCCAATAAAATGCCACGTTCGGCAATATCAGCGGCCAACTCCGGCGGTGTTATTTCAAGTGTGGCTTTTACACCTGCGACCATGGCATTCAAGGTGTCTTCCAAACAATCTCTAATTTCAGACCCGTTTACCGTAATGGTATGCGGAAGACCGTTAATTAAATTAAGGCCACGAATTTCCATTTCACTCTCTTTATCAGGTTTGAAGGCACTGCCAAGCTTAATTTTAATATTCTCAGCCGTCCGTTCGCCAATCGATAAATTATGGGTCCGTTTCATATGGTCTTGAATATTTTCGTTCAACTCGTCGCCTGCAATCTTCAAACTACGACTAACGACAATACCATTCAAACTCAACACAGCAATTTCAGTGGTACCACCACCAATATCAATAATCATGGACCCCGTTGGCTTTTCAACAGGCATCCCAGCACCAATGGCCGCTGCCATGGGCTCATCAATTAAAAACACCCGATCGGCACCCGCCTCTTTAGCAGCCTCATAGACGGCACGACGTTCCACCTCTGTTACACCACTGGGGATGCCAATAACCACACGCCCAGGGTGGTGGCCAAAAAATTGAGGACCTCCCATTACTTTTTCAATAAATTTCTTGAGCATCACTTCAGCCCATTCAAATTCAGCAATGACACCGTCTCTTAAGGGACGAATAGCACGGATATTACTCGGAGTTCGACCAATCATATCGCGTGCGGCCAAGCCTACTTCAATCACTTGAGGTGGATTGTGACTCTCATCAATGGCAACAACGGAAGGTTCTCTTAAAACGACACCTTTACTTGAGGTACACACCAATGTGTTTACCGTCCCAAGATCAATACCAATATCCTCACCTGAGCTAGAACGAAATAAAAAGTCAAAAAATCCCACGGGCTACGTACCTTATGGATCAACAAATTCAAATATAACGAGTTCAATTATTATAATAGGCCTTTACGATTCGGAGAATAGACCAATAAGCTAGCAGTGTTATTCAACCTGACACGGTAGTTTGTTCACAAACCCAATCCAAATAAGGTCGTGAGCCCCAATCTACAGGGAGGCTCAGGCATTCAAACACGTCATAAGGATGCTTGCTTTGCAGAAGAGCCTCTACCGCCCTCACGTTAATTTGGGTAGTCTTAATCATCATTAACACTTCTTCATCACGCTGAATCTCACCCTGCCACCTATATAAGGAAGTGAGGTTTGGGATGATATTAACGCAGGCAACCAAATTCGCCTCAAGCAGTTGCGTCGCCATTGCCTCTGCGAGGTCATTACTGGGACAAGTGACCAACAGAACACGGGTATCGACAGAAGTTGTCGCGATCTCGTCGGGGGGTTTATTGCTCATTAATTTAAGGTCTCTTTCTTTACTTTGGTCGCCGTTAGATAATCTTCCGTAGGCAATTAAAGTGTTTACATACTACTTATAGAAGGCTCGACCATTTTAATTCAACATTTGTATCTGATCGGGTCTCACACTAGTATTTTACAACTATTTATTATGACGACTAGTGCATAAGCAAAATATTAAGATTCGACAAAAAAAGGCGTTACCTGTGCCAACGCCTTGACCATGATTGAGTCTATGTTGTTTAATACACGATGAACACACACAAACATACTTTCTTATTTTCACAATATAAAATCTTGGATATTCTCAATTAAATCTAACCACAATTAAATAAGCCCTGTCACACAGCTTTCGGGCTAATGTGTGGTTGTTTTTGTTGGAAAATCAAGCCGGCAGTTACTGGTTGTCTTGGGCATTGTTATTAACTTAGCAGTGCTGCCTAGGGGATTTCCCGTATCGCAGTCTCCAATAAATACAATCTAAGTCTAATCGTCGTGTACTCAGCAACAACTGAAATACGCTACGTTATCGATTAAGATTGGCGCATTCAAGTTTAATGACTTGTTGCAAGGTTATTTGTTACGTTATTTAAATTTTGTATAAACTTAGTTAATGAAAGGATAAATTATTATGAACATGAAATTAGTTGCTCTTTCCGTGGTTGCTATGATGACCGTTTCCGGTGCTATGTTTGCTGGCTGTGCTAAAAACACAACCGAAGCTCCTGAAGCACCTGTAGCTGTTGAAGTTGAAGCTGAAGACAATTCAGTTGAAGACGCTGTAAACGACGCTGCTGCTGCTACCGAAGAAGCTGTTGAAGATGCTGCTGCTGCAACACAAGACGCTGTAAACGATGCTGCTGCTGCTACCGACGAAGCTATGGATGACGCTGCTCACGCTATGGATGATGCTCACGACGAAGCTCATCACTAGTTCTTAGTAAAGCAACATAAAACTTTAAAGGCGCATCATAACTGATGCGCCTTTAGTTTTTAAAATTGTTTCAATGCCTCGGAGAAAAAACGAATACCACTGTGAATCATCATTACTATCTCCTGGAAGAACGTACGCTCTTTAAATAAAGAGGTGGTCATATCAGGAGAATAGGCCGATACAAAATACGGTGGCAACGGTTTCCCTTGGCTCATATAGCGTATGACTTGGGTCATCAACTCCAACTGAGCATCCATATAAAATACTTCTTGCTGCTGGTTATCTTCATCCGACTCATGGTGCCAGAGTATGTGGTAGGCCACATCAAGAGATAAATCATTATCTTGGTTCTCTGGCCAGCGTGTTAAAGCAAACACCGGCTTAAAACGCTCTTCTAGCACTCCTTCCATCAAATCGGCAGCCTGTTTTCGTCGCATCGTGACGCGTTCTAGAATAGCGTGAGACCAATCCCGCTTTTGTTGAGGTTGAGCGGGCTTAGACGTATGACCTTGATGCTGCTTTGGCTGTTTTTGAGGTACTCGCATGCCTTGCTGAGAAGGGTTCAAGACAGATTTATTTAACAAGCCACTATCTGGCTTGTTCTCACCCTTCGGGCGGTCTCTGTTTGGCCGACTAGCAGCCTGTCTGTATGCTGATAAATCCATCGTTTCCTCAAGAGTCACGTTCTCGGTTCTATTTCTATAGTATGATGAGTTTTTACGTTCTGTCAGCCTCCAAACAGGGGATTTTAAGTTTTAACTCCTCCTATGATGTCCTCACCACAAAAAAAACCTCCCCTTATCGTGACACGGCCTGAGTCCAATGACTCTAGCGATAAGTTGTGTACGTTACTGTCTCATCATGAAATAGAGGCATACCATCTTCCGTTGGTTTCTCTCAACGTTTGTTCTAAACCCAGTCCAATACAGCACTTAGAACAAGTGACTTGGATTATTTTCACGAGCCCTAAGGCCGTGCATTTGTTCTTCAAATCACCACTCTCTGAACACATCAACCCAACAACACTCCATTTCGCAGTGATTGGTGAGACGACCAATGAAACCTTAAGCAGTTACGGCTACCAAGCAGAGCTAATGCCCAACATCTTTGTTTCTGATTCACTCGCCGAAGCGTTATTAGCCCGACTCGATAAAGCGTCTCCCCAACATATTTTGTGGCCTTGCAATCAAAATCATGACGCCATACTAACTAACGCTTTTAAAGCCAGCCCTCACAAACTAACACCCTTCCCTTTATACGAATCCATTCCCCAAACAAAACTCCCTGACTCAGATCGTCAAATCTGGTTGTCACTACTTGATAATCCAGACACTATCATCACATTTACCAGCCCCTCGGCTGTACTGGGGGCTAAGCATTGCAACCTATCACTCGTCAAACACCGTATTGTTTCGATAGGTCCAAAAACCACTCAGGCTTGTCGGGATAACCTTGATTCAGGTACACCACTCACTCTTGTTGAGGCGTCCCCTCATTCTTTTCAGGGAATACTTCAAGCAATTCAATCACTGTAATTTTCAGTTTTTTAAAAAAGGAAAACACCCATGACAACGTCAGTAACAGAATCCTCTGAAACGAAAAAAAGGAAGGCAGAACGCCTCTCTGCGATTCGTACCGTCATCCAACAGATGAGCAGCCATCAAGCCACACTTCGCGATAACTGGTGTCTTCAAGATGATGCTGCACAATGCTTAGGCGTGCTCACCCATTTAAGTCACGCAACCACGGCTATTGAAGTGGGCACATCCATTGGATTCTCAGGTCTACACATGATTAGTGGAATGCTTCACAATAGCGACACACCTAAACTCCACACAATTGACGGCTCCCAAGAGCGTCTAGCTATTGCTCAACAACATTTTGAAGATGCGTCGCTCACCAATAATCTTGAGTTTGAATTACACCAAGGTGATGCCATCACGATGCTTCAAGAACTTTGCAAGGCGAACGTCAAAGCCGATCTAATGTTTATTGATGCTCGAAAATCAGAGTATGTCGACTACCTTAAACTCGCCGAAGTACTCCTTAAACCTAACGGTGTTCTGATTGCCGACAATACAGAGTCACACCAGAAGCAAATGGAAACCTTTCTAAACGCAGTTGAAGCCAATCCTTTATGGCATACCGCTAGCGTCCCATCTTGGAGTGGCTTCACCGTTAGTGTCATGATTAAACATGCCACGTCGTAATTACTTTTGTAATTTAGCTGTGTTTCAGCTATGGTGTTGGTATTGAGGTCATTTAATGTTATTTTTTGCACCGAAACGGCAATCGTGATTTCCATCAAGCCCCATTAAATGAAGACAATCTCACTCTAATTATTATTCTTTTCCCATCGCCACAAAGGAGCTTACAGTGCCTACTGATAGCTTTATTGACATGATTCAAAAAAAGAAGGCTGAACACGATGATAGTTCAGTCCTTTCGACCTATGAGACCCCCTTGGTAACCGTAGATATTGTTCTATTC
>CAYGPY010000177.1:0-6373 GCA_964351765.1 uncultured Vampirovibrionales bacterium | reverse complement strand
CAGAACAGCTGGATAAAGCCCAAACCCTTGTTGATGAAAGTGCTTCTGTAATGGCTAATGCTGGCTTTATGTATTTATCAGCCGCATCTCTAGTAGAACGGGGCCCCGACAGAACAGTTGATGGACGTGAAAACCAATAAGCACCATTATAGAAAACCCTCTATTTTTTATCACTAAAGCAATCCATTAACCCCTTCCCCTAAACGTGAACTTCCTTGATAATAGTATCAGGAAGCAAGTTCGCTTGTTTTTGAATGGTTCGTAATTAAAGATTTTCGTTTGAAACTCGCTTTAAAAGCTTTAGGCAATGGTATTTAGACAATCTTCAGATCTTCAACCCTTTTGATGTGGTGTGGAACTTGTTTGAAGAAATTGCATCCTTACCTCAAGTTGTATCCAGTAATAGATCCGTGAATTTTATTTTTATTTAGAGTAGAGAGTTATTTGTTTGATAACACCTCACAATGTTTTGTTGTGAGTATGTAAGAACTATAGGGAGTTATGTCCATGAGATTATCCACCTCACTAAGAACACTTGCGCTTACGTTAGCCGTTGGTATTACCGCTGGCCCACTTGGTGCATTAAATGTAATGGCAGAAGACTATGTAAATCTGCCACCACTAAACAATTACAGTAATACCAATACCTACAGTGGCTACAATACAAATACAAACACCACCTCACCTTACAATACGTATAGCAACACCAATACTTACAACAACAGCGGCAGTTACACACATCCTGCAGTAAGTACCTACAGTGGTTATGGCAACGAGACCGTATCACTTCGCGGTCGTGTTAGTACCGTTCCACGCGGCACAATGCTGATGGTTCGTATTGATCAACCCGTTAGTTCTTACTCCGCTCGTTTGGGTGAAAACGTATCGGCAACGCTTGAAAACGACATCTTTATCAACGATCAAATTGCTATTCCTTCGGGTAGTGAAGTAGTGGGTCAAGTTTCTAACGTGACACCAGCCAGCCGATTGGGTAAGCACGGTTCCGTTGATGTTCGTTTCCACTCTGTAAAAACACCTGATGGGCACATGGTTCCAGTCCGTGCTCACGTTGTGACCTCGGATCAAACCGGTATTCTTAAAGGCGACACCTACACCAAGGACGTGGTTAAAGGCGTGGCGATTGCCGCTGGTGGTACTGGTATCGGTACACTCGCTGGCTTATCGGCAGGTTCACTTATTGGTAGTGCTGGTGCTGGTGCCTTATTTGGCCTTGGTGTTGGTGCCCTTGGTGGTATGGGATACGCAGTAATGCGTAAAGGTAAAGAAGTGGTTGTCCCTTCTGGCTCAAGAATGAGTATCATTCTTGATCAACCTGTTTCTGTATCCTACTAAGAACTATCGATTCAAATAAAAAGCCCTGATGATAATCATCAGGGCTTTTTTAATGCTTATAAATAGAGTGTTTACACCCTACAATTCAACACGGTGCTGAATACCATCAATTAAATTTTTAATTTGCTTGGGTGTTGTCCAAGGCAAATTTTGAAGGTCTCGGATATTCTCTACTGGACGCATGCGCATCAATTTAAGGGCCACATTTTCATCAAAGCCCGGTAAGGTCATTAGTTCACTTAGTCCAGCATGGTTCAAGTTAACACGCTGAGGCAATTGCAAACGATGCTTTAACTGACGTTTATAAACAATTTCAGGTGGAATGTAACTCTCGGAAACAGCAAAGGCATCAGCCTGTTGCGGAATAGCCAAAACAACGAAGCAGGCTAGCAACAAAGGTGCAAGAAGGCGTTTTTTATAATGACGTTGGATCTGAAATGGTAAATGCATAGCGGGTGTCCTAGGTTTTAAGAACGTGCTGATGGGTTACGTTCTATCTTACTACAAATTGAATATGTGGTCATGAGCATCATCGCAATATCAATGGCTTCAACCATTTAAAGGTCAAACATAGTAAAAAGATGCTAGTAGTCTAGGATGTCAGTCTAAAACTATCAAAACAAGCCTTCTATAACAGTCAAACCCGCCTTTTCTCATCCATGTTGCGGGGTAAACCCTTCTAAGGTCAACTATCAAGAGTATCTTAAACCCGTATTAACCCATTGGCCATTTACCTTATGCCCATATTTTTTTATAATAGTAGTTACGTTAGGAAGAAACCTAATTTATTTTATATCTCACTTATAGAGAGTGGTTCCAAGAGAAGACAATAGAAATAGACGACGCTCACAACTCGTTCCAACAAACAGCTTAGTGACCGGTCGCCCAAAACAAGCATGTTATGCGTGGATTCAATCATCAAGATGGACATACACCTATTCGGTGCATCCTTCTGATGCTGCGTAACGATGTGTCAACTCGATTTTATACACTACCAACGAGGTCTACCCCCCAATGAAACACGTGCTTAAAGCATTTTATACCTTCTTTCAGCTTTTGCTCGAAGGCGAGTGTGCGCACAGCCGTGTGGATAAAAACAAATCAGGCACCTACTGTCCTGATTGTGGTTATCAAGTGAAAGTGCAATGGAGTGTGATTCGTTGTCGTACCTGCACCAGTAAGCGCTTACCCAAGCAACGTTTGGATGGCAAGGTAGCCCCAATGTTTAAGTATTGCAATCACTGTGGTGGTGTGGACTATCAAGTGATTAAAAAACACAGCGTGAATGCCCACGAATTACCTTACGCCGTAATGGTAAAGGAAATCGATTACAGCGAGCATCACAAACCCCAAAAAGAGCATGTCAAACCAGCCGTCAATCCCTTTGCTTCAGCAATGGACGGGTTTCATGTGGTTGAGGGACAAGTTGTACACAACCATAACTAAGGTTTCAAGAGGTTAGTAAACTGGGGTCATCGACGAATTAATGATTGATGCCAAAATACCTTGCACGATATTGAGTGCCACAAACAATAAAATCGGGGATAAATCCATACCACCTAAAGGCGGAATAATACCTCTAAAAACGCTGAGCAGGGGGTCTGTTATCTCGGCAAGAAAACGAAATGGTTGTTTGTACCAATCAATCGATGGTAACCACGTCAATAAAATCCGAGCAATCAGAACCCAGGTATAAAGCTCAATGGCTTTATAAAGCATTAAAAGAATATTGGCCATAGGTTTGGCATGCCTCTCAAATTAGTTTTTTAAATAATGATGTCTTGTAAGAACGCTGAATTGATTCAGTGGTTAACCGTGACGTGAGCTTACCAATACGTTGGCAAATTCGTTGTCTTTGGCATCAGCCGTGCTTGAAGGAATCAATTCAATCAGCTTGAACAGTAAGTTACGAAGCTTCTCGTTGTTCTCGGTAAATACTTTGATTACTTCTTGGTGGCTTACTGGTGGAACGCCTTCTACACCGGTATCGTAATCGGTAATCAAGGAGATGTTCAACGGATCCATTTCAAGCTCTTTAACCAAGTGTACTTCTGGGTATTGCGTCATGTTAATAACTTCCCAGCCTTGATCACGGAACCAGATGGACTCACTACGAGTACTGAAACGAGGGCCTTGGATCACAACGATAGTGCCGCTACCGTGAATGGTGATACCACATTCTTTACCAGCTTGAAGCGCCAACTCACGAAGTTTTTCGCTGTAAGGATCGGCTGCACTGACGTGGGTGGTGATTGGGCCATCATAGAATGTATCAGGACGACCCGAGGTACGATCAACGTACTGGTCACAGATCACAAAGTCACCGGGTTTCACGTCTTTTTGAAGACTACCAGCCGCACATGGTGAAATCACGCGCTTACAACCAAGAGCCTTCATCGCCCAAACGTTCGCGCGGTAGTTGATTTTATGAGGTGGTAAGGAGTGATCCATACCGTGGCGAGGTAAGAAAGCCACCTTTTTACCCGCAATTTCACCAATGGTGAGCGCTGCACTAGGACTACCATAAGGGGTTTCAACCTTAACGGTTTCAGGGTTATCAATAAAATCATAGAAGCCTGAGCCACCAAACACACCGATTTCGGCTTTGCCGTGTAACTCAGAATCAAACGTAAATGCAGGCATTAGAAGAATCCTCTCTCATCGCTTTTAGCCTCGAATAGAAGAACAAAAAGCATCTATCACAGTTAATGTGAGCCTATCCTACCTAAAATAACCACGGCGTACAAGACGAAATCGTCACAAAGTGAGGGGATAAATAGCAATTTTTAATATGGACGGCTTTTAAACAGATAACACAGCAGAATTATTACCAATAAAACCCTGGAGTTTCCCCTACAATGTCTATCGATTTACCCTCAAGCTCTCCTCTATCAAAGCCTATTCAGTTCGGTGCTAAAGCCGATCCCAAGGCAAGCAAAATGAAGTACCGAAACATTCGTAGTGCTGCGATTGCTTTAGCTGCTCTTGGGGGTGCCATGCAACTGGATGATGGCGTCTCCGCCGTTCGAAACTATACCGAAGATCGCGTGGAGTTATCCGCAGAAGGATCTTCTGACGATGATTTTCTTAACGAAGGTATTGATCAACTTGCCGAAATTGAAACATCAATTCGAGACACACGTTTTGTAACGGGGGCTCAAAACCAATATGTATGGGGTATGCGTTTTGAGTTACTTGTACTCGCGCTCATTGCCTTAAAAGGTGCTCGCAAGAAAACCATTGACCCCAAAGACATTTACAAAGAACTCAACGATCGTGGCATCACGGGTAAAAACGTAAAAGTAGGCGTTATTGACAGTGGCTACAAGGCCAATCGTATTTTTAACAAACCAAAACTTACCCATTTCAAGCCGAGTAGCATAGAGCAACCAGCTAAAAACTCAGATCCACTTGGACATGGTACGGCAGTAACCAACCTCATTGCACGAGGCTTGCCTGATGCCGCATTCATCAACATCGCTTACGGTGAAAAAGCTGATAACAAAAGAATGCAAAAAGAAATTAATAAAATCCTTAAGGCAGCTAAAAAGGATCCTAAAAACTTAGACATTAATGATATTCGTCGTGCCTTTACCCCAATGATCGAAAACATTGCCAAGGCCCTAGTTAAGTCCGTAGATGAAGGTGCGGATGTTGTTAATGTATCGCTAAGTGTTGAGCAAGGCGTCAAGATGATGATTATGATTAACCTTTACATGCAGGCTGTTATGATTGGAGGCTCGTTTGTAAAAAGTAAATTTACAGGCGACCGAAGCTCATTAAAAGAAAGAATGAAGTACTTAAGTGCGCTTGATAACGTGATGGATGCTAACAACAAAAATGACAAAGTAACAGATGAATTAAAAGCCATCTACCAACCTTGGCTTGATGCGCTTGACTATGCCCACAGTGAAAACGTGCCTGTAGTTCTTGCCGCTGGTAACTCAAACGGGCATAAAAACGTAGCGCCTGATAATATTGGTCACCTCAATCTTCTGGCCCTGATCGATCACCCTGCTTTGATCATGGTCGGCTCAACCAATGAAGCTGGCGAAGTGAGTAAATTCACTTCGGAAGCCAACGACATCGTGCAGCCCTTAATGGCCTTAAATGGCAGCGGTGAAGTGGACACCGATATTCGACGACCTGACACAGGTTGGGTTAAACGACTCATCGCACCATTCGGACGTCTCGTCGCACACGAAAAATACAGAAACCCACCTGGAACTTCCTTCGCAGCACCTGATGGGGCACTGATGATTGCGGCCGGCATGGATGCACGCGCTAAAGCAGGTAAGGTAGAGTTAAGTATCGAAGACTTAAAAGAGCTCATTGTCGCCTCCGTAGAACCGGCACACTTTAACCCCAAAGTACTTCCAAAAATTGAAAAGGAAATTACGGCTCGACTTAAGCTAAATAACATCACAATAAAACTTAAAGACGGTGAAACTCTTAATATTAAACATGTAAGACAAGCTCTTAAAGATGCTAAAAAAGAAATAGCGGCTAAAGATAGTCAGACTGATGCTATGAAAAACGAGCTTGATGCAGAGTTGAGTCGTCGAGTTGGCCACGGTACCCTTGTGGGTAAACGCCTTGAAGTTATTGAAAATATTGAACAAGCCTAGCTGGAATTTTTATGAACATCACAAATTCAGTTAACATCACAACAACAAATAGTTTTAGCCCTAACCCTAAAACGCATCGTCAAAGGTCTCTTCTGGCAAACGATGCCTTTGAGACTCATTTTGGCAGTCAAACACCACGAATGAAAGAAACCACACCTGAAAAATTTGTGGGTGAGTTGATTCAAGCACTTGGCCATGATCAAAAGCTTTTGGCCGCTTTTGATGTGGATGGGACGTTGACGCCTTTTTTGCCTGATGTGCGGGATTCTATTTTAACGCCCCAACAACAACAGGCTTTCTTTAAGCTCGCAGATACGATCTACGCGAAGTTCGATACCAAGCTATCCATTGTAACCGGCCGCAAGTTTGATGACGCTGTGGCTGCCCTAGGT
>CAYGPY010000176.1:4417-6414 GCA_964351765.1 uncultured Vampirovibrionales bacterium | reverse complement strand
TGAAACGAAATCACCTGGGGCGGAAGCACCATGCCTTTGATGATGCGGTGTGGGCCAAAGATATTTGGACCGGCATCACCGGTGATCGTGGAGCACATCCAAAATCAGTGCTGAAACAAGGCAAAGGCGGTAAAGGTAAAAACCGTAAAGGCAATCAAGCTCGGTTTGCTTAGTGTTTTGAGATTATTTTTTCTCTTGTAGGTTGTTGATGTATTGGGCTGCTTTTTTGGTATGATAGCGTATTAGTATCGCTTTCCACTATTTAAGCCCGAAAGATAACGCCTGCTCTTATGACCGACTCTCCTGAATCAAATATTCGCAATTTTTGCATTATTGCCCACATTGACCATGGTAAATCTACCATTGCCGATCGCCTTTTAGAGCGCACGGGTACGATTGCCTCTCGTGATATGAAAGCACAATTGCTTGATTCACTTGACCTAGAGCGCGAACGAGGCATCACCATTAAGCTGAACGCGGCTCGTATGGATTATGAACTGGATGGCAAGCCTTATGTGCTGAACTTGATTGACACACCGGGGCATGTGGATTTTAGTTATGAAGTCTCACGGAGTCTTCAGGCGTGTGAAGGCGCGTTGTTGATTGTGGATGCGGCTCAGGGTACCGAAGCGCAAACACTCGCTAACGTTTACTTAGCCATTAACCAAAATCTTGAAATTATTCCGGTGCTCAATAAAATTGATCTCCCCGGTGCCGAACCAGAACGGATTCGTAAAGAAATTGAAGACGTGGTGGGCATTGATGCCAGTGAAGCCATTATGGCGAGCGCCAAAGAGGGCATTGGTATTGATGAAATTTTACAAGCGGTTGTTAAAAAAGTGCCGCCGCCCGAAATTAAAATGGGTGTGCCTTTACGCGCGCTTGTGTTTGATAGCTACTTTGATTCGTATCAGGGGATTATCGTCTATATTCGTGTGATTGATGGCGAACTTAAAAAAGGCGATCGTATTCGCTTTATGGAAAACAATCGCGTTTTTGATGTGACGGAACTCGGAACGATGCGTCCTACCCGTACTCCTCGTGAAAAGTTGGTATCGGGTGAAGTAGGTTACGTGTGCGCTAGTATTAAAGAGATGGGCTACTATGTGGGTGATACGCTCACCACGGCCAGTACTGGTGCTAAAGAGCCCTTACCTGGCTATCAAAAAGCGGTGCCGATGGTCTTCTGTGGTCTGTATCCGGTGGATAACGACGACTATGAATTTTTAAAAGACTCGCTTGAAAAACTACAACTCAATGATTCGAGTATTACCTTTGAACCCGAAACCTCTGATGCGCTTGGCTTTGGCTATCGCTGTGGTTTCCTTGGATTGCTCCACATGGAAATTATCCAAGAGCGCTTAGAGCGTGAGTATGATCTGGATTTGATTACCACCGCACCGAGTGTTGTGTATCGTGTGCACACGACCAAGGGCGAAATTCTTGAAATTGATAACCCGTGCCGGATGCCGGATCCGCAGCAGCGCGAAAAAATTGAAGAGCCCTTCGTTAATATCAGTATTATCGTGCCCAAGGATTATGTGGGCGCGTTGATGGAGCTTTCGCAATCACGTCGTGGCGAGTTCTTGAGTATGGACTACATTGATCCAACCCGTGTGAAATTAGAATACGAATTGCCATTAAACGAAATGGTAACCGATTACTATGATCAGTTAAAATCCAAAAGTAAGGGTTATGCCTCAATGGATTACTCGTTTTCTCAATATAAAACGAGTAAGCTGGTTAAGCTGGATGTATTGCTAACGGGTGAAGTGGTGGATGCGTTGAGTGTGATTATTCACCAAGATAACGCCCAGAACGTGGGTCGGATTTTAACGGAAAAACTAAAAGAGATTATCCCTCGCCAAATGTTTGAAGTGCCTATTCAGGCGGCCATTGGTGGTAAGATTGTGGCTAGAACCAATGTTAAAGCCATGCGTAAAAACGTGCTTGAAAAATGCTATGGTGGTGACATTAGTCGGAAGCGCAAACTGCTA
>CAYGPY010000176.1:0-4407 GCA_964351765.1 uncultured Vampirovibrionales bacterium | reverse complement strand
ATGTAGAACGTGGGCCGAGTAGTAGTCCGTCATGAAGCGTTTATGGGTGTGTTAAAACTGACTGATTAGTTTAATTGTTCTGTTTAGATTCTTTTAATCCAGTCTTGCTTTCACTTGCTCTGTCATCAGCCTTTAAAGGTGGAGTTAAGGGTTTTAATTTCTTTTGATTTATCTTTAGAGGGTGTCACCACATTTAGTGATGTTTTATTTAACTTAGATACATCAGTTTTGATTATTTTATGTGGTTTTGAATCATAAAAAGGTTTTGCCTCTTTAAATAGACCTTTGTGCTGAAAGCTATGTTTTGAATCTTTCATTAATTCTTTTTTTATAGCCTTGATTTCTTTTCTTATCTTTTTTGGTAGTTCAACGTGTTCTTCAAAGAGTGTTAATGTCTTAAGATCTTTGTCATGAAGCGCATTGTAAACCAAGTCTTTAATGTCTTCGTACTCAAAGGCAACACGCTGCAACATACAACGAACATTGCTAGGCGCGGCTTTGTGAAGGGCTGGCAGTGCCTCTTGAGGTGTAAATTTGATGTTATCAAGCATGACCTTAAGAGCACGTTTTTTATCCCAGAACACAGCCAACGCTAATGCCTCTTCGGCCTGATCCCCTGAAATAGGGAGAGTGGTGATAATGTCCTTTATATCGTTAGAGTCCAGATGAAAAGCGGCTGTTTTCATAACGTGTATGATGTCTTCATTCGACAATAAGCCTTCAGCAAGTAGGTGCTTAAGGATATGAAATTCTTTTCTTTTAACGACGTTTTCTAGAAGTTCAGTAGTTTCTGGTTGGGTTTTGGGGCCTTTTTCAGTGCTGGCATCCTGAGTAATGAGATTGAGGTCATCAACGGACGAAAAATCGACATGCTCAAGAATGAGTTGAACTATATTTGTTTTATTATCAGCTCTAGCCTCATTAAGTGCTATCTGTGCATCGCTAGCTTCAAAAGGCACTGCCGTTAATAAAAAACGAACGGATTCTGAATTATTGCTTGAAATACTTACTAATAGTGCCGGTTCTGCTATGGTTGGCGTTATCAATGTGGTTTCAAATATAACGGCAATATTTTTATCATTTTTGCATTTGAAAACATCTCTTGCCATTACTTGGCTATGCAGAATAGAACGGATTTGGCCCTCAGTAAAAGGGATTTCTTCTAAAAACATTTTAATGATATCAGGATTTTCTTCTGAATTTTGACAGATTTCCATTAATAAAGTTTTATTGAAATTATAATTTTTTAGTAATTTCTGAATTTTTCGTAGCGTTCTTTTTGAGGGGAGACGTGATAACAGCCTCACTAAAGCGTCAGAATCTTTAAGCGTAGGTTCCTTCAGTGATAAGTGATGTCTTGTGTTTCTAGGCAATGCATCGAGTGCTTTTGTGTCAGTAACAATGGTAGGCATTGGGGTTGCGAACTGATTCAGTACACCTTGAAGACCTTCATAAGATGCTCTTTGCTCGATGCCTTCTGTTTCTTCAGCCCGCTTAATAACACGCTTTAATATATCAATGGCTTCTTCTTCTAAAGAGGCAGAATGAGGAAGGCTGTTTAACTCATTTTGAAAGGCTTCGGACTGAATCAGTTCTTTTTGTGTCTTACAGAGGTGCTTTAATCGATCGGATGCAACGTCTTGTGGGGCTCTGGCGGCTGTGTTAGCTGAGGGCAGATTAAAGGCATTCTGTACAAGCTGACGTGCTTTACTGGGCTGTGGTGCGCTCACGTGTGTTTCTACTTGAGGAATAAGAAATGCTTCAGGCACATCGTTCCAGGCCTCAAAGATGCGCGCTTCAATTTGCTCGCGTGACTCCGGTTGAACTGTTGGAAGGTTATTGTTTTCAAGAACGCTATTCAGGTAATTTAGCTTTTGTTCACCGGCAGAAAATAAATGCTTAGATTCATCGTCGCTATAAAGATCAGTAATGATCGCTTCACTCACATCGTCTGTAAGAATAGCCTGATGATTGGGTGCAAGGTTTTCGACTGTCTGTTGAACACCTTGTTGATAAATGTCTTCAATATACTCTTTAACTAAAACGGGATAGGCCCGCAGCAAAATGCTAACAGCAGGCGTGGATAAGTCGTGTAGTTTTTTAGGTATTGCTGGCTTAATTAAACTTTGAATTGTTGCCATCTCATCAATCGCTTTACTTTGAACAGAGACGGTAACAGGATCTTCTTGCTGAACTTGAACTGCAAAAGAGTCCGCCTCCTCATTATCTGATCCGAATACATCATCTTTGGTTATTTTAGCCATCCCAAATCGAACTTGTTGTGTTTTAGGTTGACTCGCAAGAGGCTTAGAGTTAATGATGTTGAAGCTAAGAGTGTTCATAAAGGAGGGCCCCATGTAGTTAAGATATAAAGGTCACTAATTTAATAAGCCTCTTGAAGAGTGAACTATGTCACTTTGTTGCAAAGTGTTAAGACGCTAGCGTGATGGTATGGACGATGTTCTTTCACTTGCCCTGTATTTTAGGTATGGTGGGTTTAATTGAACAGGGTTATGGACACAGAGGGACAACTTCCATGCAGGTATTATTTCGTGGATCCGATCGACGTTTAAAGTCTATTTTTGACTATGGGCATAAGGCCGTCGGCTCGTCACAATTAAAACCGTATCGTGCGGCTGTTGCAAAACGAGAGTTTATGACAGACGCAACCCAATGGAGTTATTCGCGAGCGGCTCAAGCACTCGGCTTTGTTGATATTGCCCACGCTTCGATCAAAGGCCGCTTAGAACGCCTTCTTCGTGAAGATGTAGACTTGGATCAAAACGGCAAAATTTCACTTAACGAGATGGCTGAGTATGAGTATCACGTGGATCACATTGGTGAGCCTGATGGAAAAATCACGCAGCAAGATCGTGACTTAGCTCGCGGTATTAGTGATAAGCAATATTTATTTGAAAATTTTCATGATGTGATTGCCAGAAGTACGGACGACTATTTTGTAAAAGAATTTCGTGATTATAACGTTGGGTATCGCCTGCGAAACAATGTGTTTACAGCAACACGTCCTGAAGATGAGCGTCAGTTTGACTTGGCCATTCAACAGACTGATGATATCTCTGGCGCCCGTAAAGCTTCATCAATAGCCCAAAATTACGATGAGATTCTAGACGTCATTGCCCCTGCGTCGGCATCAAAAAAAGCAAAGCTTTTAGAAGAGCTATGGATGATGTTTTCACGCTCAGGCAATATGCCTGGGGTGTCTAATAAAACCAATACCTTTGATAAATTTAACACCAAGAAAAAAGTGGTGTTAACCCAAGTGACGGGCGAAGCTGTTGAGCGTTGGCGGAATCCAAATCTGTTTAGAGTGGTGTTGAATGAGCGCGTCTTTTCTACCAAGCTAGATAATGAGCGCGCCGACTGGCGTATTCATACGGATTTTGCAGCCTTGAAGAACCCAAGAAAACTCTACAATCGCGTTGTGCATATGGGCCATACCAGAGAAACCGTGATGACACCCTCGGGTTATACAACCGATGGTAGTGACGAAGACGTGCAACGAGAATTTGCCCGTATGGCGCAAGCGGTTAAAATGGGTTTTACAAAAAATCCAGAAGGCATGCGGGCGTTTAAAACATTCTTCCATCATCTACCCGAAGCAATGAAGAGCGAAGAATCATTACAGGCTTATCTAGAGCCCATTCATGGGTTGATTACCAAGGCCTTTAAGCTGCGCGAACCACAACACTTGCAAGTGCTTTCCTTGCCTGATAGACCTACCTTGCGAGGCCGCTATCAATACGATGGCGACAACCGTCGAGAAGGCTTGAAAATCTGGAAAGGACAAAAGCGTAACGAGGCTATTGTGTCGTCAAAACGCACCACGCAACTAAATTTTCATAACTGGCAAAATCGCTGGGATGAATTAAACCGTGATGGCAAAAATTCTCACGAAGCCAAACAAACTTTATATTTTGAAATTATTCGTACCTTAGCCCACGAGCTGACACATGGCTGGCAACGCGAGCGCACGGATTGGCGTCACCCTGTTAGAAAACCCCTAGGACCGGTGTCTGGTGATGGCATGAAGGCTCGTGTGAAGGACTACCGTCTATCGCAGTGGTATGGCACAAACATTAAGGATGGCGAGTGTTATCTGGGTGATAAAAACACCTACTTCGCGCGCCCCACAGAGCAAGATGCCCGTGACTTGGGTGAAAAAGTAGCCAACATAGCGCTTCAAATGGATCTGAAATATGGCGTGAAGCCTGAATCGCTTGAAATACAGTAGATATCAAGAGGCTTGCAGTTCTTAACAAATCAAGACAAGAAACCTCGATTAAGACATAATGGGAGCTATGTTAAGAACGGTTCGTCAACAATCTAGCTTTCTCGATATGACCTCTGGTTTTGGCCAGAGCATTATCGTGCGATCCAATGTGGGGA
>CAYGPY010000175.1:6153-6419 GCA_964351765.1 uncultured Vampirovibrionales bacterium | reverse complement strand
CGTTTTCGGCTTTTAAAGGATCGGTTACAGGTTCACCACCTACTAATAAGGTGTAGTTGTTGTAAACCGGATAGGCTGGTGATGGGCAAAGTACCACGTCACCGGGTTCAACGTAACCTAAAATCAAGTGAGCCAACCCTTCTTTGGCACCAATCACGGCAATGGCTTCAGGACCTGGATCAATGCTGACGCCAAACCGTTTTTTCATCCAATCGGTAACGGAAGCCAAAAATTCTTTGGAGCCTTTATAGGCTGGGTATTGGTGT
>CAYGPY010000175.1:0-6143 GCA_964351765.1 uncultured Vampirovibrionales bacterium | reverse complement strand
TGGTGTGTTACCGGAACAGTAACGGCGTCTTGCATGGCTTTTACAATCAGTTCAGGGGTTGGCAGATCAGGGTCACCTACGCCCAAGCTAATAATATCAACACCCTTAGCGCGGGCATCGGCAATCTTTTTATCAAGTTCAGCAAATAAGTAAGGGGGCAATTTTTTTAAGTTGGAAGCGGCTTTTGGCATGAGTTTTTTCCTTAAATTTGTTTATAACATGGCAACTATGTGCTCTAAATTAGCATAAAAATATGATTTTCTAAAGTGGTTTAGGCCTTGTTTTGACTGTCTTTCAGGTAGTACTAGAATGATTAATATTGCCTGCTCATAAAGGTGAAACTCATCCTGAAGCCTTTTTTAACTTGAATTCCTAAGCCAAAACCACATCAAAGTAAGTCATTCCCAAACTCACTCGTCATTCCCGCGAAGGCGGGAATGACGAGTTAAGGAGCATCGCTTTTTTACGTTTTTGACTTCTCATTTCTTCGTGCAATGGATTCCCGCCTTCGCGGGAATGACGGGAGGAGGTTTGAATTAAGTATGCACGTGCTTTGTATTTTGAAATGGCTTTTAGATGCTTGATGGGAGTGATTGCGGTATGATACTTCTACACTTTTACCTAACTTTGAATGGATTGTGATGTCGATGCCTGTTGAACAATTAACGACCTATGAAGCCACCATTAATTGTGATTTTTATACGGCGCCTTATTTGTCTCAGTTGTTATGGACGATTGAGCACGTCACGGCGGTGATGGAATTGTATCGTGATCCTGATGACACACCGGGGAATCATCGGGCCGAAACCTTGGATGAAGACCTGTATGCCCTTCGCGTTTACAGTAATACGGATTCACTTGAAGACGATATTAAACTGCTGATTCAAGCCGATGAGGTGCTCGTGCAATCGGGATGCAGCTTAGAGCAAACCAAAACCATTGAAGATGCCGATTGGGCTGAAAACTGGAAAGAGTTTTGGCACGTAACACACGTGACGGATCGTCTCACCATCCGCCCAACGTGGGAAGAATACACCCCTAAGGGTGACGATGAAATCGTGATTGATTTGGATCCGGGTGCCGCGTTTGGTACGGGAGCACATGAAACCACAACCCTTGTTTTAAAGGCGCTTGAAACATTTGCTGATGAACAACCCTCTAAGGGTTTATCGCAAATTTCGGTGTTGGATGTGGGGACAGGCAGTGGTATTTTAGCCATTTATGCCGCCAAGCGGGGTTGTACCAATATTATGGCCACCGATTGTGACGCAAAATCTGTTACGGTGACCGGCGAGAATGCCGCCCAAAATAATGTGGTAAATGTGATTACTGTGACCGATACCCCTTTGGATGAGTTGTGCCGAACAAAATACGATTTGGTGATTGCCAATATTATTGCCCCTGTGTTGCTTGCGTTAATGGATGAGATGCTGTTGCGCTTGGAAGCCGGTGGCACGTTAATGCTTAGTGGCTTGGTGCCGTCTTCGGTGGAGTCGGTTGAAGACTGCATACGCAAGGCAGGTTTGTTGGATATTAAACGCACACAAGAAGGAAATTGGTATGCCCTTGAAGGCCGACAGCCTGAATAACGAATTGAGCTCGGTGCAAGCTGAAATGGACACCTTTTGGTATCTAAAGCGCTTTTTCTACGCCTTTGATACGGTGGTGAGTGACTTTCCGGTTGATGTGTCGATCAATGATAGTTTTGCCGTGGACCACATCCGCAAAGTGTTGCGCTATAAGGGTGGCGAATTTGTATGTGTGGTGGATGGTAAGCGAGCCATTGCCTATGAGGGTGAACTCAAGGCCATTGAGCGGAATCACGTGGTGGTGAGCTTGAAACAGCGTCTGCCATTAGAGTTAGAGAATGATTTGCCCAAGG
Source organism: uncultured Vampirovibrionales bacterium (assembly GCA_964351765.1). Taxonomy (GTDB): domain Bacteria; phylum Cyanobacteriota; class Vampirovibrionia; order Vampirovibrionales; family Vampirovibrionaceae; genus CAYGPY01. The sequence goes on along the minus strand of CAYGPY010000175.1, from coordinate 4,261 downwards.
TGACCTTGGGAGCGGCGCTGATTAAAGAGCAACGCTGGGATACCCTGCTTCAAAAAACAACCGAATTGGGCTGTACCGAGATTGTGCCTTTAGCCGCGTCACGCTGTGTGGTGAAGCTGGATACTCGTCAAGAAGACAAAAAACAAGCTCGCTGGCAACATATTGTGCGCTCTGCGGCTCAGCAATCCGAAGGGTTAACCCTACCTGAAATTCAAACTCAACAGTTGATTACGGACTTTTGTGAGACAACAAAAACCGAACCTCATCGTTTTATTCTGCTTGAGCGAGGCGACACGCGCCCACCTTTAAGAGACGTATTAGAAACCATTAAAAGCAGCACAAACGTAATGCCTGAAAAGCTTGTGGCCGTGTTGGGGCCTGAAGGTGGTTGGACCGATGCTGAAATAGAGCAGTTCTTGGATGCAGGCTTTCAAGGCGTGTCATTGGGTAATCGTGTATTGCGCAGTGAGACGGCGGCAATGGCCTTTATGGCTAGCATCGTCTATGCCTTTGACGGTTGGCCTAAAAGCCGTTAAGGTAACCTTATGAAGCAAGACGACACCACCACGACGACAAGTAACATCACTCATTCTCTCTCTAGCATTGAGGATGTGGTGAGTATGGTGCAGTCAAACGCACTTTTAACGGGTGTTTTGCAACATGTGAGTGAGCATCATCCAGAGGCCAAGGCGTTTCTGGTGGGTGGCTCAGTTCGTGACGCCTTTATTAAGGGTACACTACCCGATGACCTTGATATTGCGGTCTCACACGTCGATGTGAAAGCACTGGCTTTACAGCTATGTGAGGCATTATCGGGTACATTGGTGCCCCTCGACCCTGAGTTTGGTATTTATCGTGTGGTGATGCCGGACAAGACTACCACACTCGATATCTCGCAATTACTCGACAATGATCTGCATACTGACCTTCATCGACGTGATTTAACCATTAATGCGATGGCCATTGAACTTAAAGCCAGTTTGGCTCCTGAAAACCCCTCGTTTCACGACCTTGAAAATGGCTTGAATGACTTGGAATCAGGCATTGTTCGAATGATTGATGCGGCTAATATGCTCGATGATCCGCTGCGGATGCTTCGGGTGTATCGCTTTGCGGCGTATTTTAAGAATGCCACGATTAATGAAGCCACTTCAGAGGTTGTAAGGCTCAATAAAGATAAGGTTCTTGAGGCTGCTGGTGAGCGTATTCAGGTGGAATTTTATAAGCTACTGGATGCCCCCAACGCGTTTGAATCACTGCGTAAAATGACGGACGATGGCCTGATTGAGACCATTATGCCTGAATTTAAGCCGATGCGAGATATTCCACCGAACTCACACCATCATTTGTGGTTGTTAGACCACACCTTAGAGCTTGTTAATCAGGCAGAACAATGGTTTGAGCGCTTACCAGAAGAAGCAAAAGCCCATATCAATCGACCCTTAAACCCTCAAGTGAGCCGAATGGCCCTCATTAAAATGGCCTGCCTGTTTCACGACCTTGGAAAGCCCGGTACATGGGTGATTAAAGAGATGGACGGCAAGCCAAAACACACGTTCTACGGGCATGAGAAGGTCTCTGAGGTGATGACAAAAGCCATTGCCAAACGTCTTAAAATGGGCGGTGAAGCCACCCGATTTGTAGAAAAACTCGTGCGCTGGCACCTGTATCCATGCGCTTTTGGGCAGCAATCACCACGTAAATCCATCCTCAAATTCCTGCGCCGTATCGGTGATGAGGTGCCGGATTTGATGCTCTTGGCGCTCGCCGATCGCTACAGCACATTGGGCGAAGATATCACGCTTGAAATACTAGAAACCCAGACAGCAGATAGCTTTTACCTGATCGAGCGCTACTTCCAAGAGCGTGAATTGATGGCCGAACCGCCACTTTTAAATGGCAATGAGGTGATGGATCGTTTGGGCATCGGTGCGGGACGCGCGTTGGGCGAGATTCTTAAAAAATTGGTAGAAGCCCAACAAGAGGGGCTATTCACCGATAAAGAGGGTGCTCTAACGTGGCTAGATCAGCAGGGATCGGAGTTGAAATAAGGGTGAGTTTACGTTGACCTTGACCTTATATATCGTGCTTGCTCAGAGATCTATATATAAGGTCATTAAAATAATGTGTTTTAACCTCAAATAGGACCTAAAAACACTCAAAAAACGGTCAAAAATGGCCAAAAAACGTGCAAAAACAGGCGTTTTTTGGCCATTTTTGCGTGCTTTTTTCAATGAAATTGAGGTGTTGAGGGCTGAAAACTATTCATTTGTAAACAAATATTACAGAAAAAGGGATATTACGCAATTATCTCCCGTAGCTCTTTTTTATATACTTAAGATACAAGTTCAATATATCTTAGATTTCCCTCACAACTCAAATCACCTTCCCAAATTTAACACCTCTCAATTTTAACGACAGATACTTTAACAACTAGGAGAAAGAGCAATGACTTTCCATACTTTAAATAACGCTAACCCAATGAACTTACAAAACCCAGTAATGTTTGGTGCACAACCATTCGCTACAGCCGGAACCGTCGCTTTTGACGGTGGTATTTATGGCCAATCACAAAACAATCCTTATATGATGAACTTAAACCCATCTTACGTTGATTTCGATATGGGTCAGCATCCTCAATACGTTAGCTACGATGGTGCGATGTATCAGTTTGATGCCGCTGCTGATAATAGCTTGAACTATAACGCGATTGGTAACAACTACCAAACAATGAGCTTGGTATATAACGGCGAACAAACGCAAGGCGATATCACCGGTTATACATACGATCGTGTGCTTGATGGTTACAACCAAGAATTAGTTGGCTACGAGCAAAACGAAGTTATTTCTTATGTTGACCGTCAAGAAAACTACACGGTTACCGAGCAAGAATCCTATGAGATTCAAGTGCCTCGTCAAGAAGCTTATACCGATTACGAAACACACTCTGTTCCACAAACAGTAATCGAACAAGAAGCTTACACCGATTACGAAACACACTCTGTTCCAAAAACAGTAATCGAACAAGAAGCTTACACTGAAATTGAAACTCGTCAGGTTCCAAAAACCATTATCGAACAAGAAGAATATACTGAAATTGAAACCCGTCAGGTTCCAAAAACCATTATCGAACAAGAAGAATACACCGTACTTGTTGATAAGACGATTATTGAATCCGTTCCAGTTGAAGTACAAGTTGAAAAAGAACGTACTATCACCACTCGTGAAGACATCAATATTTCTCGTGAGTTAGATGGCTACGGAAACCAAGGTGCTGTTGGTGAAATCATCGACGAAGGTACCGACATTCTTCTGAACGCTAACTCTGCTGACCATTACTTCACAGGTACTGACTTTGACAACTTTAAAGTTGGTGGCTTAACAGATGAAGGCAACAACGTTGACTCTGAAAAAATCGATCTCTTCAAAAAGCTTGAAGCAGATGATATGTACGTTGCTGGTGACCCAATCATTGGTGGTAAAGGCAACAACTACAACCCTGATGAAATCAATCCTAACCTTGGTCACTTCACGATGTTTGAAGATGGTGCCCCAGGTGAGCGTGGCTTGATTATTAACGCTGGCGTTGAAGAAGTCAATGCTGACGGCAACAAAGCCTTCACCGAATACGGTTTCGTTATTACTGATGACAATGGTGTGAAAACCAAAGCTGAACTTAAAGACGGTCAGCTGATGATCGATAACGTTCTTCTTCCAATCGATGGCGAGCATATTATCGGCGACCCTGCTGACCCCGTTGCTAAGTTCTTCTACGAAGATGTACCCGGTGGTGCGAACGGCACAAACGAAAAACGTGTTATCTTTGAATTCAATGAAAAAGTAACCGGTGAAACCAAGCAAGCCTTGTTAGACAAAGGTGTAGATGAAGCTCATATCGATAGCCTTCGTTCAACCTTCCGCTCTACCCACGGCTTCCGTTTACCAGCAACCAATGACCCTTATGCTGCTTCTGCTGGTACAGCTGATGCAACCGATACATCTTCACAGTACAACGTAAAAACATACTACGATTCTCACTTCTACGAGCCTGCTTCATTCGACTACGAATTGGTTAAGCACGAAACTGAAAAGTACTTCGAAACTGAAATTCATTACGAAGATCGTGAAAAAGTAATTCAAGTTGAAGAAACTCGTACACGTGACGTTGAAAAAACCATCTACGTTGACGAAGACTTTGAAGTTACCAAAACCCGTGACGTTGAAAAAACCATATACGTTGACGAGCAAGTACCTGTAACCA
>CAYGPY010000174.1:0-6423 GCA_964351765.1 uncultured Vampirovibrionales bacterium | reverse complement strand
AAATATAACGGCAACATTCCACTCACCTTAGCCGCCTACAACGCAGGGCCCGGCAATGTTGATAAATATGATGGCATTCCCCCGTTTAAAGAAACCCAGCATTACGTTCGCACCATTTTAAGCCAGTACTTGGCCACTAAAAACAGATAATTTTAGTTTAATTATTTATTTAATCCCATTCTACTTTTCAAGCTTACATCTTCCCAACCTTCGTGGAGAAACCCATTATGCAAACCCCTCACATCAATAAACTTGGACTCACCGCCAATCCATTTCGCACCTCAGCAGGTACCGATCTTGGCTTTGTTCAAGGTCATTCTATTTCAGCATTAAGCAGTCCTGATCACAGTCGACCTAGTTTTAAAAACGTGATGGGTGATTTGGTGGGCAGCGTAAATAACACGCTTACCAAGCCTGATGCCCTGATGAAAGACGCCATAACGACTGGTAATGTCGATGTGCATGAAGTGATGATTGCTAACGCCAAAGCAGAACTGGTTGTAAACTTAAGTGCCCAGATGGCTACCAAGATTATTCAAGCCTACGACCGAGTCACTCAGATTCAAATCTAATCACATCGTTTTGTCTTGTTTTTCATCTCAATATTTACACGCCCGTCATTATTTTGGATATAGTGATGGGCGTATTTATTGCTATTTTGACTAAAAACACTACACTATTTATATGATCTTAATCTCACATCACTCGCCCCCAAAATCGATCTCCATTGCCTAACCGATACGATAAAACCCCAATAAAGCGTATACTCGTACTAGGTATGTTATCAGGGCAAACAAATTCATTTAAAACACTTGTCATGATTTGGCACCTCCAAAACCCCTCACAATAATTGTGAACACTTGAGTTAGGAAACACATCACGCTCTTTGGATAGAACACGAGCATCAAGCCTGAGCGTGGAAACACTGGTTATTAAACCCTAGTGTTAGACCTGTGTTAAAACCAATGCAGTATTTAGGTAAGACAAAGAAGGCCATTTATAATGCCGCCACAGTTACAAGCATTAATGCAGAACAGAAATGCCATGATCGGCGCCGGCGTGGCGTTACTTTTGATCATTGTATTAATTATCTTTATCCCTCGTGGCAACAGTGGTGGCGAAGGCAGCAAAAAGATTTCTAAAGAACACTATCAGCTGAGTGAAGTTGATAGCAAAGGTAAGGCACTTGAGATTCAAGCGCTCTTAGCTCGTGAAGGCATTCGCCTTAATCTTGAGCCCGGTGATGGTGGTAAAGTAAAAATGATGTTTGAAAAGAACATCACCCTTGATACCCGTGACCAAGCCATTATTACTCTTGTTTCTTCAGGTTTAATGGATAAAAACGTGGGTTTAGAATCCTTTGATAAAGGTGACCTCACCGCCAGTCGTGAAGAAAAACGGATTAAACTCGTTCGTGCTCAACAAGGTGAATTGGCTCGCCTTATTCGTCGGATTGAAGGGGTTGAAAGTGCCTCAGTCAACTTGTCAATTCCTGAAGCAAGTTTGTTCCGTGGCGATGAAAAACCCGTTTCGGCCACCGTTCAAGTACAACTCCCAACGGGTGAACAGCTTGATCGCACCAAAATCAGAGCCATCATTAACTTGGTAGCTGGTAGTGTTTCTGGTCTTGAAGCCAGTCGTGTTTCATTAACTGACACGCACGGAAACATCTACAACAGTATCTTAAACTTAGGTGCTGAACTCAACGATAAGCTTCAAGAACAAGATCAGTATATGAAAGGCAAGGTATCCTCTCAGTTAGATAAACTGGTTGGTTCTGGTGATTACGTTGTGAGCGTGAGTACCTTACTTCGTGAAGCATCTCGTGAGATGTTAGTTCAAGAATACAGTCCAAACAAAAATGCGGTATCGAGCGAGCAAAACTTTAGAGAAACCTTACGTAGCTCCAGTGAAGAAGGCGAAGCCGGTGGCGCAACAAGTAGCTTTGTTCCCAAATCGGTAGCAACGGCAACCGGTGGTGATAATTCCAGCAAACGTGGTTACAACCGTGTTGGTTCTGAAGTGCGTTACGAAAACACCAAAAAACAATGGGTTGAAACCAGCTTACCAGGTATGATTGAAGATATTTCAATCGCTGTAACCATTAACAAAGACAGCTACCCAAGTGGCATGAGTAAAATGGAATTAAAGCAACTGATTGCTAATGCTGCCAGCCCAAAAGTGAATGCGGATAGCGTGACGATTGCCTCTGCTGATTTTAATCGGTCTAGCCCTAACCCCTTAACAGGCGGTGGTAAAAGTGGCGGTCTTGCGGGCTTTGGTGACACCGGTATTGAATTAGGATGGCTACCTTGGGCCGCAGGTTCGATTGTTGTTGTACTGCTACTGCTTGTTCTCGTTAGTGCGCTCAAAGGTAAAACAGGGTCGCAAGCTAAAGAAGCACACGATGAAACACAACGTGAGCTACAAGAATTAAAAAACATTGCTGTTCAAAATCAAAGCCAATTGCAAGAAGCGCAAAAACAAACGCAACGATTACTTGAAGAGCAAGAACGACAAAAACACATCCAGACCCAAGAGTCACCAATGCTCTCCACGCAAGGTGGTCAAGGACTTCAGCCTCAACTGGCAGCAGGACAACTTGGTAACGATAGCGAACTGGAAGAAACGCTGCAAGAATTAAAAAGCAGTATGGCCAGTAAAGAAATTGATGATGATGAATTTAACGATAAAATAAAAAACTGGATAGAATCGTAGAACAATCACATATCAATCGGCTGGGCAGGACCCAGCCTTTTGGAGTTTAACGAAACAGTGACAATGCGACATTAATATAGAGTGAGTCAAAGGCAACACCATGGCTATTCAAAACATCAACGCAAAAGAATTAAGTGAGCAGTGGGCTTCTCGCATGCGCGATCGTATGACGCAGCTCGGCATCCCCGACGATGAAGTGACCGAACTGCATCGTATCATTCGTAATTTTACAAAAACCAGTACCGAAATCTTGATTGAAGACAAAGTACTAAAGCTTCCTTACACAGAGGAAACCCCTGAATTAACTGATGACATGGTTCATACGATTATCGAAATTTTCCTACGTGGTGTAAACCAAGCTAGCAAATTCTATCGCGGTATGGGCCTAAGTTGGGAAGATCGCAAACCCAGAATAGAAAACATGGGTTGGAAAATTTTCAATTTAGCCAAGCTCCTAGTGGGTCATCAATTGATACCCAATCCAATACTCACACATCAATTTAAGGAGCGCGGAGACTTAAAAATTATGATGAAACACAGTGTGCGCGAGTTACTTAAAACAGAAAATCCAAGTGAGTTTATATAGTATTTCATAACAAAAATGATACATTAAATGACCTATCAGGACCCCGTTGAGAGATGAGTTCAAACGAACAAGACAATTTTTCTATTGAGCAATTTACTGAAGATTTTGCAACGCAAATTCAGCAGCGTTTTCTTGCCTTGGATCCACCTATGGATGAAGAAATGCTTATTGCCAATAGTAATATCATTCATCAATTCATACCCATTGCCTATAACCTTGTTCAGCAAGAAGAAGGTATTACGGTTCCAGGTTCTGATAAGATAGTGCCCTATAGTGAAGTGATGATTATGCAGGTCCTCACGCTTTTTGCTGAAGGCTTGTATCACACCCAAGTGATGTGTTTTCAACTGGGTGTTGACCCTAACTTCGTGATTAACGAGGGCACTGAGCAAGCCTCATTACTGATTCAGCAAATCGCCATGGATTTGTACAACCAAACCAAGCAAGTGGTGATTTCCACTATTGGTCAAGAACACACACCAGAGCTTCAGTTTAGCCACGAGCAGCAAGTGAACTTTATTCATCAAACCGCTGAAAGTACGTTGATGTTGTACATTAACGAGCTTGGTCTCAAAACAAAAGAAATTGAAGAAGACAATGATGATAAAGATGCCACCTCCAATGCAACAGCGAGTACACCTGACAAGGCTATTGCCCCTCCGGTTGTGGCTGAAGAAGAACCCATTATTGCTGAAACCTTTGATGAAGCAGAGGAAGAACCTGAACCGCCTGCTCCTGTTATTGAAACCAAACCTATTCAAGAACCGGCTAAAGAACCCTTAAAAGGGCCGACGCGTCATGATAAATATGCCGCCGTAGCCCTTCTACTAGGGATGCTTCCAGACAGTCAGAAACAAAAACTGCTGACGAATTTTAGTGTTGAAGAATTAGAACTCATCGAGTTCTATAAAGACTCTGCCAACATCAAACAAAATTTAGATATCCCCAGTGTCAAGCAGCATCTCGATCAGTTTAAGTCACTCTTTAAGACCACAGAGGGTAAACTAAAAAGTGAAGCCTATGATGATTTAACTGATATTGTGACCCGTATTCCTGAAGGCAAACTGATTAACTGGCTTAAAGAAGAACGCCCACGCTTACGCCATTACATTAAAAGCTTTATCCCTGAAGACAGCGATTTTCATGATCGGTTTAGTGAACTCTTTGAAGAGACCTACACCGATTCACCAAATATCACATTAGTATCATCCACTATTGGCTCAGACCAACATCAAGCCCAAAATGCACCTTATCTTAGTGAAACGCTTCCACCAAAAATCGAAGCCGTCTTACACGAGTATATTCAAGAGTCCCTAGAAGCCACCGAGCAGTCGGCATAGTAAACCACGACGAGTAATTTAATTTTTATGATTATCAAAGGTCAAAAATTAAAAGCGCAAAAGCAAGCGAAAGACGATTTGCAAGAGGCTCAGTACGCTGAGCAAAACTCTGGTGCATCACGTTCAACAGAGCATGAACAAAATCGACGTAATGAAATTTCAACCTCGCTCAATGCCGAGGAAAACAGAGCTTCTTCTGAAGAAGAGCAACTCATCTGGAGTGAAGAGGCTATCACCGCTGGAGAGGCCCCTGACAGACGTGAAACAAGCTCGCGTGATAAACGTCGACAGTATCGCCGAATGGAAGATCGTCAACTCATTAGTCGCGCCGAAGAAGAAGCCAACGCTATTCGAGAAAACGCCTATAAAGAAGGTTTTGAAGAAGGCATGCAAAAAGCCGAAGAACATATTGGTGAACTACGCGAAACCATCCACGGACTGTTAAACGCGCGTGAAGAAGCCTTAACGAGTATTGCTGATGACATTGCACCCTTGGCCGTTGAAGTCGCCGAGCGCGTGATTAAAACCGAAGTGGCCTGTGACCCAACCCTCATTATGAATTTGGTACACGACACCATTATTAAGGCCGGACGAAACAACAAAACCATTTTGGTAAAAGTAAACCCTGAGGACGTGAGTACCGTTAAGCACGAATTAAAAGAAAACCCAATCCCCAATTTGCAAGCCGAACTCATTGTGATGGAAGAACCCACCATTGAACGAGGCAGCTGCATTGTGGAGACCAACAGCGGACTCGTCGATGCCTCATTTTCAACCCAGATGGAAGTCCTTCGAAAGCTCTTTGGTCATTTACGCTAACGCACTCTAAAAAAGCCTAAAAACACTGCAATTCATTAATATTTCATTATCATATAAGTAACCCCCTCCATTACCCCTGACAATAGAAACAACCCCAACAGGACAACAACCAGACCGTATGGCTCAACCTCAAAACAATTCATTTGCAATGCCTCCCATAACAGAATTACTGTTAGGGGCTCTTGTAATGACCTTGGTGTTAATCATCCTGGTGCCATTGCCACCGATGATTATCGATATGGCGATTACCTTAAACGTGTCACTCGGTGTTGTGCTCTTGATGATGTCTCTGTACGTACAGAAGCCACTGGATATGGCGGCCTTTCCGTCGATTATTCTGATTGGTACCTTGCTCCGATTAACACTGTCGATTGCCTCGACACGACAAATTCTGGCTAAAGGCACCGCTGGTGAAGTCATTGAATCCTTCGGGGAGTTCGTAACCGGTGGTTCGATGATTGTTGGTATTGTTATCTTCGTTATTATTACCATCGTGCAGTTTATGGTAATCACAAAGGGTTCCGAGCGTATTGCTGAAGTTGGTGCTCGATTTGCCTTGGACGCGATGCCCGGTAAACAGATGAGTATTGATGCGGATTTCAACTCTGGATTAATCAGCCCTGAAGAAGCCATTCAAAAACGTGAGGACCTACAACGTGAAAGCGCCTTGTTTGGTTCGATGGATGGTGCGATGAAATTCGTAAAAGGGGATGCGATTGCCGGTATTATTATTACGGTCATCAACATCATTGGTGGCTTTGCCATCGGGATGGTTGTTCGCGGATTGCCTTTTGCTGACGCGGCCAAAACCTATACACTACTCACGATTGGTGATGGCCTTGCGGCTCAGATTCCGGCGCTATTAATGGCGGTTGCGAGTGGTATTATGATGACGCGTTCTACGGCGAGCGATAAGTCATTGGCGAAAGATTTGTTTGCTCAAGTTCAAAGCAAACCTTA
>CAYGPY010000173.1:0-6447 GCA_964351765.1 uncultured Vampirovibrionales bacterium | reverse complement strand
TTCATGGCCAAGTCGCTCACGGCCAAAAATGACAACCCCGGTGGAATCATAAATCCTTTTTGGCTTCCCGAAACAGCAATATCAACGCCCCAACCATCACAATCAAACTCAGCACTGGCTAAACCCGTTACCGTATCAACAATAGCAAGCGTCTCAGGGTTATGTGCTTTAATTTCAGCAACCAGTTCCTTAACAGGATTCAACACACCCGTCGATGTTTCACTATGAATCATCATCACGGCCTTAAGTTCTTTATCGGTATCTTCAGCCAAGCGTGCTTTTAACATCTCAGGAGTAAAAAATTCACCCGCGGCCACATCCATCCGAGACACCCCCACGCCGTGGGCTTCACAGATATCAGCCCAACGGCCACTAAACACGCCACACACCAACACCAATACTTTATCACCGGCGTTGAGCGTATTAGATACAGCAGCATCCATCGCACCACTACCACTAGCCGAGTACATCAATACGCTGTTTTTTGTTTTAAAAACACGTTGCAGGGCAGGATACACATACTCCAATACGGCCATAAATTCAGGACTTCGGTGGCCAATGGCCGGTTGACCTAAAGCCACGCGAACCGAATCAGGCAAGGGGGTTGGGCCTGGAATCATTAACTTCGTATCAGCTTGAGCCGACGATAATACAGTCGGAAGAGAGGTGGATGAGGTCACAGAAAAAATCTCCAATAGAAACACAGAACACACGATGAGATAAAAGAATTTAAAACAGACTACAAGGTAAAAATATTGAGGTAGAAAACGCGCGTCTGAAACGCTGTTTGAGTGATACGATCTGGGGCAATTCTTATTTTGCTTGGGTTTTATTTCAACAATCAGATTATATCTATTTCTTTGTATCATCTTATTCTAGCGCATGGGCACTAAATTCTCTATGACTTCATTCAATAACATTACAAATTCCTATGCCAGCACCGCCCAATTTGCTGGATTGCGCATGCCATGGAGACGTAAAACAACAGAGCAAAAATCAACACCGCGAACGCTATCAAAGCCGTTACCGAGAACCCCCTACCATCCAAAACATTCGGTAACCCCAAGGAAACCTCCTTTCTTCAACGCGTATCCGGTTGTGGTCAAGGGCAGCCCTTCGATGTCGACCCTTAAGAAAAACATGCACCTCTACCATTTAGATAACCTGTACCAAATAGCACAACGTGATGCTCGTACGCCAAACCATAAGGATGAGCATTTTGCGACTGCCATCCATACCACGGGGCAGCCCGAAATTATGCGCAGCAACCTAACCGTCAGTGAACACCTCACCTCGTGCGACTTGATGAACGCACATCACGAAAAATCGTTTATTGAACGCCAAAATGCCCCTCGTGTTTACGGTGCTTCCCCTCAACCCCCTGCACCAAAAGACATCAATACCATTTATATTATTAGCAGTGATATTAGTGAAGACGGTATTAAGCCCACACCATGCTCCGAATGCTTGGACTTAATGGTAAAGGCCGATGACATTTCTCTTGATACCGACGTCATCACCCTCATTCGAGAACCCAACACCTCTGTGCCTAAAAATGAGAATCCAAATAACCTGAAACCCCTTACGCTTCACGTCAGACAAGTACGTGATTTGCTCCCCCTACATATGCGCTCTGATATCTCGTTTGTGCCGACAATCCCAGTAAAAAAGCTGGCGTTAAGTAAAGCGACCCAAGCTTTTCTGGCACAAACCAATGCCTCTTTTAACGAAAAAGACCTACGATCATTAGTGAAAGAGGCCCTAACGGCCTACAATAAGAACACCTTTGCCGAACGTTCACAGCAGCCTGTGGGGGCTTCTATACTGGCAGAGCCGGGGCATCAGGTGATGGCAATGGGTCGATTTGATTGGGCAGGGCGATTGTTTGAAATGCCCGATTTGATGCTGGTTGCAAATGTGTTGTCACAATCAAAGAACCGCCTTGGCAAACTTTACGAATCGGCTTACAACGGACTAAATAAATTTGAGACAACCCAACGTATCAGCAACAAGCTCCCTGATCGCTCAACGCGCGTCACAGCCATTGCCTACATTAGCAATGACGAGCACAACACCCCGCCGATTAAAAGCTTAGGGCGTATGGTAAAACGACGCCTCGCACCTGAAACATCTATCATTACGGTAGAAAATGATGTCATTGAAATCCGAAGCATTGTTGATTACATGCCCGAAATTTACGAGACCCCCTAAAACAAACATCCGCAATCATACTAATCACATACACTAAGAAACCTTAAGTTCTAAAAACAGTTATTACTACTGACTTACAAAGTGACACATCACTTGAAAAGCAATCATCAAACTGCTAAGATCAACACACAATTTAATTGATTAAGCAATGTAGGCTTAATCTGAGTGAGAGATTATTAAACGTCAACTGGGGGAAACATTGATGGACGTTAAACTATTGTCTTTTGGGCAGCAATCGCAGCCCTTTATCAAACCTGTATTATCAAAACAGAATTTAGCCTCATCATCGGTTGTGCCGCAAACAAAATCGATTAATGTGGTGCCTTTATTCGGTAGCAATGGCATTGGAAATCCTCGTCATATCGCCCCAATGGTGATTGAGGGCGCACCCAAGTTTGATGCCAATAAACCTGAAGTGGTTCGCTATTACTTAGAGCTTGTAGAGCAAGCCAAAACCTTTGCGCGCCCCACTGTAAGTGGGCGTCAAGTGGGCGTGGTTGGTATTGGTGAAAGTGGTCGTGTCTACTTAGGCACCAACGTTGAAATCAAAGGCGCAGGCCCAACAGAAGTTATTCACGGGGAACCTTTCACGCTGACGCTAGCAAAGCAATTTGGCGAGAAAAAAATGGAACGGATGTTACTCTCCTATCAACCTTGTGCTAGTTGTCGCGGTATCATCAGAGAGTTGGGGGATGAAAACCTAAAACTTAACTTCATTGAAACCGATCCCAATGATGTGCATAACTCAGCGTTATCAAAACGCTTTACCCAAGACACCATTGGTAATTTGTATGAACATGCCCATACCTATGCCACACCTGAAACCAATTTCTTAAAGCACGAACAAAACAATTTAAGTGCGACCTACATCATTCCTAAACTCAATGCCCATCAACAAAAAGCATTGGATGCCGCAAATAATACCTACCTCCCTAACCCACGGAAAACGTGGGCTGGCGTAGCGGTGAAACTCAGAGACGGTCAGGAATTATCAGGAAGTGCCATCACGGTTTCGGGGCCGAACCCAACCATCAGCCCAATGCAAAACATTTTGGTTCAGCTCACCAGTCAAAACATCGATTTTGATCTGATTGATCGTGTGACGCTGGTTGAACCCAAAGATGCCGACTATTCATTTTTTGCTCAAACCCGTGGCATTATTGAAGCCCTTGCGCCATCGGCTCGACTCAACCGTATTCAGCTAGAAGAAAAACTCTAAGCCCAAAACAGGATTAACCCCAACATAAAAAATTCAAACAAAAAACCCGGTGAGATAACTCACCGGCTTTTTTTAAATAAAATGAAGTCCAACAACTTAGGTTGAAGCTGCTTTACCACCACGGAATTTGGTAATAAGGGTTTCAGCAACACTATTAGGCATTGGCTCGTAGTTGGCAAATTCCATCGAGAATGTACCACGACCCTGTGTCTTTGAACGAATGTCGGTTGCGTAACCAAACATCTCACCCAATGGCACCGTTGCACTTACCTTCTGGATTTCAGTACCTTCAATCGGATTCATTCCTTCAATACGTCCACGACGGCTTGAAAGGTCACCAATCACATCACCCATAAAGTCTTCAGGTGTTTCAATTTCCACCTTCATCACAGGCTCTAGTAACTGACCGCCAGCTTTAGGAATACCTTCTTTGGTTGCCATTGAACCGGCAACTTTAAAGGCCATCTCGTTCGAGTCAACATCGTGATAGCTTCCATCAAACAAGGTTGCTCTCACATCGATTACTTCGAAACCAGCCAATACGCCACCTTTGAGGGCTTCTTCAATACCCTTGGATACCGCATTAACGTATTCACGAGGAACCGCACCACCAACAATGGCGTTAACGAATTCAAAACCAGTACCACGTTCAAGCGGCTCAAAGCGAACCACAACGTGACCGTATTGACCACGACCACCGGACTGCTTGATGTATTTACCTTCAACTTCAACCTGCTTGGTAATCGTTTCACGGTAAGCAACTTGTGGTTTACCAACGTTGGCATCCACTTTAAATTCACGCATCAAGCGGTCAACAATAATCTCTAGGTGAAGCTCACCCATACCCGCAATAATGGTTTGACCCGTTTCATGATCAACACGCACTTTAAAGGTAGGATCTTCTTCAGCCAACTTGCTCAAGGCAACCGACATTTTTTCTTGATCGGCCTTGGTTTTTGGCTCAATCGCAACTTCAATTACAGGGTCAGGAATGTGAATTGACTCCAGAATTACAGGATGTTTCTCATCACACAACGTATCACCCGTGGTGGTATCTTTTAAACCAACGATGGCAACAATATCACCAGCGCGGGCTTCATCCATTTCATTCCGATCATCGGCTTCCATCTGAATGATACGACTTATCCGCTCTTTTTTATCTTTCGTCGCGTTTAAGGCATAACTACCAGAACTCACCACACCGCTATAAACACGGGTGAAAGTAAGACGTCCTACATAAGGATCCGTCATCACCTTAAAGGCTAACGCACCAAACGGTTCGTCATCTGAGGATTTACGAATGGCTTCGTTACCATCTAAATCAATACCTTTAATTGGTGGCACATCAATTGGTGCTGGTAAGTAATCTACAACCGCATCCAACAGAACCTGAACACCTTTGTTTTTGAAAGCTGAACCACAGGTTACCGGAACGATTTTTACATCACACACGGCTTTACGAAGAACACGTTTCAAGTCTTCAATCGATGGCTCAACGCCTTCAAGATATTGCCCCATCAACGCATCATCATGCTCAACAATGGCTTCAATCAAGCCTTCACGAGCTGTCTTTGCTTCGTCCAACATATCAGCAGGCACATCAGTAATGTCGATGTCTGTACCACTTTCGTTGGTGTAGATGTGTGCCTTCATCTCAACAAGATCCACGATCCCTTTGAGGTTCTCTTCAGCACCAATTGGAAGCTGAATGGGATGAGCATTGGCACCTAAGCGAGTGCGAATTTGCTCCACAACACGTAAGAAGTTCGCACCAACACGATCCATCTTGTTTACAAATACCATACGCGGTACTTGGTAACGGTTCGCTTGACGCCATACCGTTTCAGACTGAGGTTGAACACCACCAACAGCACAGAACACAGCAACCACACCATCAAGTACACGCAAGGAGCGTTCTACTTCAATGGTGAAATCTACGTGACCTGGGGTATCAATAATGTTAATTTGATACTCTTTCCAGTAGGCCGTAATCGCAGCTGAGGTAATGGTAATACCACGTTCACGCTCTTGTTCCATCCAATCGGTTACAGCGGTACCTTCGTGTACTTCGCCAATTTTGTGTACTTTACCGGTGTAAAATAGCACACGCTCAGTAGTGGTGGTTTTACCAGCATCAATGTGAGCGGCGATACCAATATTACGAACTTTTTCAAGAGGGTATTTTCTAGCCACGGTCATAATCCTTATCAATTAAATAGAGTGAACGACGGTCATTTTTAAAACTATAAATTTCAAACTTATTTTATCTGTAAAACAGGAATAGCCCTGATTGTATCTAAAGATCCGACTGAATGCAAAGGTCGGGATACAGATAAATGGTTAAATAAAAAATTGGCGGTTCCCATCAAACTAGAGAACCGCCAATTAAATTCATAAACTTAGAATCGGTAATGGGCAAATGCCTTGTTGGCTTCAGCCATACGGTGCGTATCTTCACGCTTCTTCATTGTGGCACCGTTTCCGTTATAAATATCAAGCAATTCTTGGCTTAGTCTGTCAGCCATTGAACGACCGCGACGAGCACGAGCATAAGCAATCAACCAACGTGTGCCAATGGCAACACCTTCGTCTTCGCGAACTTCGATTGGCACTTGGTAGGTAGAACCACCCACGCGACGCGCCTTAACACGAACCAAAGGCTTTGCTTTGTGAAGCGCCTTGCGGAATACATCAATACCAGAATCTTCCGTCTTGCCTTCCATACGCTCAACAGCACCGTAGAAAATGCGTTCTGCAACGCTCTTTTTACCACACAGCATTAAACGATTGATAAACTTAGCCACTTCCACGTCATTAAAGACTGGATCTGGTAATGGAACCCGTTTTTTAGGTTTAGAACGACGAGACATAGAATGTCGACTCCTTAGTTATTGAAAACTTCTTACATAAATAAACTTGAAATGAGGGTTTAATTAGGATTTAGCGGGCTTTGGTCTCTTAGCACCGTATTTACTACGAGCTTGATTACGCTTATGCACACCGGCGGTATCCAAGGT
>CAYGPY010000172.1:0-6453 GCA_964351765.1 uncultured Vampirovibrionales bacterium | reverse complement strand
AAAGAAAGCCAATTTAAATTATATAAATTCAGTTACTCAATCAATCAAACTCGTAATACTGGTAATTAATAAGTTCTATCACTTGGGGTTCCGATCATTCGGAACCCCTTTCCATTTGCAAATGATGTGGGTGGGGGGAGGAGATTTACTTTAGTATTTTATTATTGATGACGAGCCTTACATCGTACTCCTGTTAATAGATTACACCTCGTGCAAACTCGCTAAAAGCATTATTAATAAAGCCTTTCAGATAAAACAATGATTCTTTTGTAACGAGTATGTAATATATTTGATGTATTTTTAAAGTATATACTTCAGGCGCCGATACATTAATTGTCAAGAGAAAAGAACACACGCTTTTCACTAGATAAAATGAAATCACACACGCGAGATAAGAAACCAAATTAAAACTTGAATTCTTATTTCCAAATTATATTAAACACTATTTTCCTTAGTTATTAAAAATCACACGGACGAGAACAAACGATGATTGTCACCACGAGGTGGGTTTGCCATTGCTAGGCAGTTAACTTTGCTGTGGAAACATGCCAAATGAGACAGGATTCGCATAATACGAAAAAGGAGTTTCGTTATGCCATTAGTTATTAATACAAACGTTACGTCACTAAACGCGCAACGTAATTTGTCTACAAACACATTTAACTTAAATAAATCACTAGAAAAGTTGTCTTCGGGCTACCGTATCAACCGTGCAAGCGATGATGCGGCTGGTTTGCAGATTTCAGAATCGTTACGGGCACAAATCCGTGGTTCAAAGAAAGCGCTTGATAACACTCAAGATGGTCTCAACGTAATGAACATCGTTGACGGTGCGTATCAAACAATTCAAAACAACTTACAACGTATTCGTGAGCTGGCTGTACAGGGTGCCAACGATACGAACGCTACAGCGCAACGTAACGCGATTAACCAAGAAATTGATGCTTTACGTGCTGACATCGATCGTATCGCTGGTGGTACTCAATTCAACAACGTTAGTTTGATTGGTGCCACTGCACCAGCCTCCTACATTATTCAAGTAGGTCCTAACTCAACAGTTAACGATGAAATTGATGTAGGTTCCGTATTACTTAACACCACATCTGCCTCATTGGGCTTGGGTGCTGCTGCAGGTACAAACACAAACGCAGCGTATCAAACCTATATCACTAACACTGATACGGCTTTAACCAACCTCAACACACAACGAGCTGGTGTTGGTGCATTCGCTAACCGACTAGAGAGTGCTGCGTCTAACTTGTCAATCAGTATCGAGAACTTGTCAGCATCCGAATCCCGTATTCGTAACGTTGATGTCGCTTCTGAGAGTGCTGAAATGATTCGTAACCAGATTCTGCAACAGTCCTCTGCTGCGATTCTGTCTCAAGCGAACCAAGCACCAAGTTTGGCTCTACAGCTACTGGGTTAATAAACAACCCAATTAAACTATTTATTTTCTATCTCACTCGCGCTTTTATTCCGGCTCTGAAGACTCGCTCTTCAGAGCCTCTTTCTTATCTATTCTTTAATCCAAATTTCTTCTAGGTTATGAAACGTACCGAGTGGCGTTGGGTTGAAATTTTGAATTCGATCTCGCACGGCGGTGATACTTAAGGGTGAATAGAGATAGAGAAAAGGGAGGTGCTCGTATGCGATTTCTTGATAGCGATCGTAAATAGGTTTACGGTTTTCAAAACCGATGGTTGTGGCACCTTTGTTATAAATGTCATCGATCTTTGTTTCCCAGTCAAAGCGATCGGATAAATCCACAGGGTTATCTGTAGAGACATCACGTTGATTAAATAAATGGAGTGAGCCATCACTTTTCCAGACGTTCATCCCACTATTGGGTTCAAGCGTGCTTCCGGTTAAACCTAAGATAATAGCCTCCCAATGACCCTGTTGAATTTTACCAATTAAAACATTGAAATCCATGGGCTTAAAATCAACATTAATTCCAATCTCGGATAAATCTTGTTGAATACTCACGCCGGTCGCTTCACGTTGGTCGTTACCTGTGTTGGTGTAGAGAGAAAAACTGACGCGATGATGGTCTGTATCAAAGAGTTTTCCTTCCTTCCAATAAAAACCATCGGCCTTTAAAAAGGCACGTGCTTTATCTAAATCACGATTGTGACCTTTTGTAAGTTTTTCATTGAGATAGATCGATGATAAGCTTTCAGCTGTAAAGAGAGGCTCACCAATGCCGTTTAAAATATTAGCCACCATGTCATCTCGATTTAAAGCGTAATCAACGGCTTTTTTAAAATTCTTGCTGGTAAACCATTTGCTTTGATAAGGCTTCACAAAATGTTTGGCACTTTCGGGATCTTTTCGGGTGTTGTGGTTAAACGTTAAAAACGAAGTGCTTGAAGTGGGCCCTAGGTTATAAATACTAAACTCTGGTTCTTTCATACGTCGAACCAGCGACACATTTTTACCCGGAACAGGATACACGTCCGACTTTCCTTGCTCAAATTGAAGCTGTTGGTTGTTCATATCGCCAACATAGTTAATCACGTATTTATCTAAGTAAGGCAGTTGCTGACCTTTTTTGTCGAGCATAAAGAAGTTGGGATTGCGTTTGAAAATAACCCGCTGACCTTGTTCGTATTTTTCTAGTAGCCACATACCGCTAGCAATAAACCCTTGGGGATTACTGGTGGCATCACTGGTTCCCCAAAAAGAACTAAAACTCGCATTACCGTCTTTTTTGGTGACGGGTTCCATAATATGCTTGGGTGCAATTTCGGTGCCGAGGTTCTGCAAGAACGGTGCAAAGGGCTTGGGAGTAACAAATTTAATGCGATACCGATCGAGCGCTTTAACCACAGGGAACTTGCCAT
Organism: uncultured Vampirovibrionales bacterium; assembly: GCA_964351765.1. Classification (GTDB taxonomy): domain Bacteria; phylum Cyanobacteriota; class Vampirovibrionia; order Vampirovibrionales; family Vampirovibrionaceae; genus CAYGPY01. The sequence continues at coordinate 3,607 of CAYGPY010000172.1, read as the reverse complement.
CAATAGTGTTTACATCCCGTGTGCTGGCATTACCATAGCCATTTTTAATGATGGTGTTCCACGTGTAAACCACATCAGCCGAGGTAAGGGGTTTGCCGTCTGACCATTTCAAGCCACGTCGAAGCGTAACGATGTAGGTTTTGTTGTCGGGCTTGATATCAATGTCTTTGGCCAAGTAAGGTGTTACTAAGCCTGAGTAAGCATCAACGGTAATCAGTCCAGCAAACATCATGTTACTTAAGCGACTGGATTCAGCATCGTTGGATGCCCAACCATTAAATGTTCTGGGGCCTGTGCCGATAGAAGCCTCAGTAAATGTACCACCGAATTCACCCACCTCACCGCGGGCTTCAATGTAATCAACCCCGTTCTTGTTGACGGTTTTAAATTTAGGCACCTCTTGTGGCGTCACATTCACAATAGCGCGCCCTTCTTTGCTGCCCTGATAAGCAACACCATTTTCAGGTGGGCGGCATCCAAATAAGGTGAGCGTTAGAATCGTTAGTGTGATGATACTGGTTGACGTTAAGACCGAAGCGCGTTGACTGTGATGAAAAAACATCGAAAACATCCTTATAATATATAGTGTTGAATAGACGCGAGCATAAAACAATAAGTCGTGACTAAACGGGGTGTGATTCCCTCTTTCACCTATTTTACCTCGTATTTATGGTTCGAGGGATGGATGGACGAGAATCCTCACAAACCGATTTGAAACTTGGCATTATAATTATTAAAACAAACATTAATCCAAAGATGGATGTGATTCTCATCCATACGTTCTATATTAATAGTAGGGAAATCAATCAAACGCCTCATGTCAGCTAGGAGTGTGGCGTTATAGAATAGAAGTTAGCCATAAATGAATGGCTTTCTAACTAATTTTGGTGTGTTCAACAAGCTAATTTACGGAGACCATTACCTCATGGCCGTTAAACCGATGTCTTTCAGTCGTAATTTTCCGCCAATCGAGCGTGAGCAAGAGCCCACGTTGTGGCAAACATTATTAACCCAAAGCCCTATTTTAACCATGTGGTTTGCGGTAATGATGCTAACTTTAATTATTTTAAGCTTTGGCGTTCTTTAAGCTCTTTAATCTTGAAATAGAATGCCTTTTTAAGAGAGTGGTTTCCGAAGGTTGATCTTCGGCTTGCAGAATAGATAGAGAGTAAAACGTATCATTTAGCCTCCGATTAGACAGGCTTTATTTAAGTGCGACCAATCTGTAGGGGTTACAGGGCGCTTCAATTCCTCAAAGAGTGTGTCTTTACTGTATTGGATTTCTTGGGCCATTGCTTGGGCATGGTCAATCTTATTTTGGTCTTCTAAAATTTGCTGAGCTCGACCAAATTGTTGTTGGCTTTCATCCAACTCACCAAGGCGCGCTACAGACAATCCAAAATCATACCGAGCTTCAGGACTGTTGGGGTTGATGAGTAAGGCATTGCAATAGGCCGTACTCGCTTTTTCGAATTCTGTTAATTGATAATAGACTTGACCCAACTGAAACCACGGGAAAAACCGTTTTGGGTTTACTTCAATAGCAATGCGGTAATAGTACTCGGCCCACTGGTATAACCAGCGCTGTAATCGTGGGTGTTCACCATCAATGTGATTGGCTGTTTGATGATAAACCTCGCCCAGATGATCGAAGACCATAGGATTGCTCTGAGTAATTTGAAGCACTTGTTTAAGTGCAAATAGAGCACGGTTGGGGTGTTCTTTGTCTTGCATTAAAATACGTGCAGAGCCCAGTAATGCATTTACGTTTTTAGGATTAAGCTTAAGGGCATCATCATAAAGTTGTTTGGCTTTATCGGGTTGATTGTTTGCTAAATAAATTGCAGCCAATCGGTTTTGAAGGTGTGGATTTGTTGGGTTGTCTTTCAATCCTTTTTCATAGACCAGCAACACATCATCAATGCGTCCTGAACGCGCGGATTTTTTTGCTTCGCGAGAAACAATGAACGCCTGAGATACGTCTTGCACTTCTTGGTGGTAATACACCCCAAGTGCAACCAAGCCTGCAAACAGTAAAAATAAAATAAATTTGATCATCGAATAAACACTATTTCTATAAAAGCTGATACATTACTATGTTCAAGCACGGTAACAATATAAATTAGGGGATACGAATAAAGGGGGTTAAAAGTAAAATCAAAAGTGCGCCAACCATTTCAGCCTTATAGAGTTTTTCGGACTGTTTGTGGATACGGTTAAACTCAAGTCCTTGCTCTGTGGCATCAGGGCGAATGCCAGCTTGGTGCATGGCTTCAATTTTAGGGTCAATAATTTGTGTTGAAATGATAATGCCAACCGCAAGTAGACCCATCAAGCCATAACGAATCCAAGCAAGAACTCCCATGGTAAAAGCAACGTCATGTGCCCATAGTCGTAGGAGTTCACCAACCACAATAAGACCGAGGCAAATGAGCACCACCATATCAAAACGACGAAATACAACGGTTAACACCGCACCGGCATCCTCTCGTGGAAAGGTGCCAAACATAACTGGTGCAATTAAAGCACCCAGCGTAAAAATACCACCCAGTATCAACGCCAAGCCCAATGTTTGCATGGCCGTGCCTGTAGCAAACCACTTGTGTGATGATATTAAAAAAGGTGTCGGCATAATTAGGAAGTGTCTTTCTTTTGTTTAGAAGTTACGAATGGCCTCAGCTAAAACATCATCGCTTGGTAAGCCTTGCTCACTATAGCCAATGATGCCATCAGATTTAATAATGTATACAGTACGCTGAATTTTCTGTCCGTCTTCTTTCAATGCATGATAGTCACGCGCCATCGAACGTTCGGCATCCACAACGATGGGGAATTGGTAATTTTGTTTTTCAGCAAAACGAGCATGGCTTTCAGCACTATCAGGATTACTACCCATAAAGGCCGTGTTTAAGCCCTCAAATAATTCTGTGTCATCACGCAGCGCACACAATTGCTGGGTGCAGCCTGGTGTTTGATCTTTTGGATAGAAGACAATAATCAGGTTCTTACCGGCATAATCCGACAGGTTGATAGTGTTACCTGATTGATCACCCAGTGTAAACTCAGGGGCTTTGCTTCCAACAGCAAGTGGATTTGTATCAATGGAAGTGGTCATTTTTCAATTCTCCTTAAGAATTAAAATAAAGTTTAATCTTCGTAGAAATAATAGTTGGTGCGTTCTCTCACATCCGTCAACAAATCGTTGGCACCAAGGATTAGCTCACGATCTTTAATCTCTTCAATAACACGATCGCCTTTTAATAATTGCATTGAAGGTACACCAAAACAACCTGCTCCTGTTGATTGAAGAGTGACGTTTCTCTTTACATCTGTCAAACGCGTCACGTTCATCATCATACCCATAATGCCCGAAGCTTCAAAACGATAATGACGTCCATTTGCCTTGAAATTGGTAACTTGGCCATTGTTAGTGGGGTGTTTCAATCGATCCATCGAAGGCACCTGCAAATTTTTGTTTACTTCTTTAATGAATTTACCAGCCGTTGGTGGCTTGCTAAAAAAACCAGTAAACTGAGGCGCAACTACGTTGGCGTAGCTTGAATGCATGGTGGTCATAATAAGATGGATCCCTCTATCGTTTTAAACG
>CAYGPY010000171.1:0-6453 GCA_964351765.1 uncultured Vampirovibrionales bacterium | reverse complement strand
CGCCGGTGGTATTGCTGAAATGGCTGAAATGGACGCTAGTGTCCGTGGTATCACCGATCCATTGGATGCGGTTGGTAACACCACCAAAGCGATTACCAAAGGTTACGCGATTGCCTCAGCTGGCTTAGCTGCTGTTGTCTTGTTCTCAGCTTACATTCAAGATTTGTTTGCTGCTGCACAAGAAAAAGCCGAAGCCGCTGGTGTTGTATTAACCGGCGCTTTTGAAAATATGACCAGCCTGAATGCGCTCTTCTCACTGGGTGATCCCTATGTGATTGTGGGCTTGTTCATTGGTGGTATGATTCCTTTCTTATTCGCTGCTAAAGCGATGGAAGCTGTTGGTAAAGCAGCCGGTATGGTTGTTATTGAAGTACGTCGCCAGTTCAAAGAAAAACCTGGCATTATGAAAGGCACCGAAAAACCTGACTACGCAACCTGTGTAGACATCGTTACCCAGAGCGCTCTGGAAGAAATGATGATGCCTGCATTGTTACCTGTACTCGTACCGGTTGTACTTCTTGTACTTGGTAAGACTCTGGCTAACCCCGCTGACTATGCGGCTATCAAGATGATTGGTGGTTTGCTCGTTGGTAGTATCGTAACGGGTATCTTCGTTGCGATCTCGATGACCAGTGGTGGTGGTGCTTGGGATAACGCCAAGAAATACATCGAAGATGGTAACCACGGTGGTAAAGGCTCTCTGGCTCACGCCGCGGCCATTACTGGTGATACCGTTGGTGATCCTTACAAGGATACCGCCGGTCCAGCCATCAACCCCGTTATCAAAATTCTGAACATCGTAGCGCTCTTGTTGATTCCATTCTTGATCTAATTTGAACCAAATTCAGGTCACGATGAGTCGAAAAACGGCCTAAAAAGTGCTCAAAAAGAGGCAAAAAAGCTTCAAAAACAGGGCAAAAATGGTCAAAAAACACCCAAAAACGACTCGAAAAATGGATAAAAACCGACACTAGTTCTGATTATCAGATAAAAATAAATGCTCATTTTGGAAACTCCGAAACACTGTTACAAGGTAGCATTGTTCGGAGTTTTCTTCTTGCTTATCTATCGGGCTTGGCATACTATTGAATCAGAATAACTATCTATTATTTAATTACCCTATTTTAATAATAGATCGTAATAGGCACAACAATTAGGTGATGAATTTTAAAGACTGTCTTAATCATCCAAACGGAGATTTATTCTCATGGCACGGGTTTTGATATCAATGAAAGAAGAATTTTTAAAGACCATCGACGAGGTGGCCGAAAATGAGCAACGCTCTCGCAGCGAACTTATTCGTGAGGCATTACGCTATTATATGCGCACCGTAGGCAATTCCCCATCAACCTCTGATGTTCTGAATTCAACCAACGATACGGCGCAATAATAAGCACGACTGTCGCTTTACCCTAAACGTTTTTATATCGCATTGGTTTTACGTTTAATCCTTACTCACCGTCAAAATGCTCTCTTTTTCTGCTGCTCAAAATCGGCTACAATAGCATTAATGAATTATTATATTTAGGCACAGAATATTATTATGATAGCGCTTGGGAGAGCCTTTCCTTTTAACCATGACACTAACCGATCACATCCGACCCAACCAACGTGTTGAAGTCACCGTATGGCGGGCTGACGACGACAACGACGAGAACGGAACCAGCTTTGAAACCAAGGTTATTCGTTCCTTTGATGGCCTTGTGATGATTGCTGATACCCTTTCGGGCAAACCCTTCATCCGAGACATGATGATGACAGGTGTTCGTATTGGTATGGTGATTTATTCACTGGATAAACCGATTATTGTCTATCCCGTTATTCAGTCATATCAAGAAAAACCGCCCAAGGGTTGGTGGACCAAAATTGATGACGCCGAGAACATCCAAACCGTTCAAGAGCGCCAGTACGTACGTATTCAAATTTCATTGCCCGTTAAAATCGAATGGCAGCAAGGCGACAATATTAATGACTATCAAACGCTCCGTGTTCAAATGATCGATATTAGCGGGGGTGGGATGAAAATATTGGGTTCAAAGCTGTTCCCTAAAGACACTCTCTTTGATTTAACCTTTAAGCTCGACGAAGACACACCCACCCTAACCCTACCAGCCAAGGTTGTGTATCCGGGTGAAAATAAAATGGCCGAAACCATGCAAGAAAAATTCTTTGCCGCCTGTGAGTTTCAAGAAGTAAGCGACGCCGATCGCACCCTGATTATGGCATGGTGCTTTAAAAAAGAACTCGAAGAGCGCCAGAAAAAAGCGGATAAAGGATTATAAACAACCGCCTCTATTATTATATTAATTTTCTTTCTTTTCCTGCAATGCTTCATAAGCTCGTTTTCCAAGAAGCACTCTGGACTGACTGTAATTTTTGGCTTCCTCAACGAGTGTTTCAAAGAATGTATTCAGTTGTTTTTCAACGACTTTCAGATCCTCAGCAGTGCGCTCTACCTGTTTTTTAAAGAACAATAGAAATCGCCTTTCCTTTAAAGGTGGAAGCGCTTGAGGCTCCAAGTCAATACTCTTTGAATGTCTTCCACCGCGTGGGCCTGACCCGCTAATGGTTACGATTGTCTTGGCGTTAGGCACATGCTTATTGCTTCCATAATCACTATAGCCCTGCATTGAGTTCTTCATAATGGCAAAAGGAACAAAGAGGTCGAGCCACGACGTCTTTGCCGGTGTATGCACTAAGTCAGTTTCTTGCTGAATGTTGAGTGACGTAATGTTTTCAGGTAACGCGTCAAACTGATCGCGAAAGGACTCGGCAACACTCGTAAGCATATCGACGTACGTATCGCCTTTAAGTGCTGTAATTTGTTCTTTTTTAACAGATAAGCTTGCAGCAAACTGCACCAGATTCATACTCTGTAACATCAAAACCTTACTCCTTAGAAGAATGTTCTATCAAAATACTATGCCTACCATAGCAAAAACATGGCCCATCAAACAGACTTAAATTATAAAAGCACTGACACTAAAGAGCTACAGATGCTCTTAGTCCGGTTAATAGCAAGTTTTGGTATTATTATTGTGATACAATCATATATTGATACTCTTGTTTAAATCTGGCTACAATCCACTGATGTGGTGGCCACAACCCTCTAGGAAAATTTATTGTGACAGTCTCTCAAAAAGATACCCCCCAAATCAAGCAAATGAGCGTCGAAGAGCTGGTCCTTCTGGCTCAAGAAGGCGACGATTTTAAACACACGCGCGCGCTTGAAGAACTGGTAAAACGTCACCAAAAGATTGTCTACGTCAGCCTTTACCAATTGGCACCTGAACGTAAGGATCTTCAAGATCTAACGCAAGAAGTGCTGCTTCGTATGTGTCGTTCCATTCGCTCACTGCGTAACGCCAAAACCTTTAAATATTGGTTAAACCGCATTATTACCAACCTGTTTTATGACCAATTACGCAAAAAATCACGTCAATTACGGACCGTTTCAATGGACGAGCCCGTTTATAACGATGAGAGTGGCAACCGAACCCACGATGTGCCTGATGACACGGCGGTTCCAGAGCATTTATCACTCAATAGTGAGCTCGATCAAAAAATTCAGTCTGCCATCCACGAATTACCGGAACAATTCCGCACCATTATCGTCCTAAGAGAAATGCAAGGATTGAGTTACGAGGAAATTGCTAGTTTGACCAATACCAATATCGGAACGGTCAAATCACGCCTCGCTCGAGCCCGCGTAAAACTTCAGGAGCAATTGAAACCTTATCTCAATGATGACGTCTAAGATCCTATAGGCGCTCTGCCTCATCAAAAACGGCTAGAACACCCTTAATTACTTGCTTAACAGTTACTTGTTAATAACGGATACGGTACACACCCCCATTATGACTAATACACCTGACAACGCATCGCATCATAACAATGACGATCAAGACACGCTCTTTAGCCAGAGTGAGCTTGAAAGCTTGTTAAACCGTTATATTAACGGTGAACTTGATACGCACATGAAAGAATGGGTGAGTGGCCTTCTGGATAAATACCCAGAATATATGGCTCTTTACACCCAGCTTTCTGGCCACACACCGCTTGATTCGGACATGGATACGGATGAACTTGACGAGACTGTTGTGTGTATTAACGAAGTAGAGATCGATTCGACCGAAACAACCACGGCTACTGTATCAAACAGCATTGATAGCCTTCTCGAAGAATCCGTTGCCTCTGTGGGTGATGATTTACCCGATATGTGGTCCACAATTTCTGACACACTTACTGAGGATGCAAACGCACCGGTTGCAGACTACAACGACGAATACATTTCGGCCTATTACGATCAAGAGCTTCTTCCTGAAGACCCTAGTGCCGAAGAATTTGAACAACAGTTGTTTAACAACGACGAAGCCAACCAAGTTTTAGCCGTGATGAGCGACACCTCTGAAACGGTGCGTCAGTTCTACCTTCGTATTGAAGAGAATTGCACGTTGGATATTACCACTGACGTGATGGCAACCTATGCCGCTTCACCAATCGAAGAAACTGAAACCACCTCTGAAGCCGTTATTGCTGATGATGCTGAAGCGGTTGCTATTTCTGATAATGCCGCTTTATTGTACGGCAATATTTTAGACGAAGACGTTGAAATTGATGCTAAAGTGGTTACCTTATCCGCGTATATCGACGACCACTTACTCGCAAAAGATCGCCGCTTGATGGTGAATCTGCTTGAAGATGATGCCGAAGCAAAGTCACTCTTCTTAAGCTTCTCCAGTTTATCCCAGCATCTACAAGCCCACGCTCGCAAGCTTGAACAACAAGTTCCTGACTTCTGGCCTGAAGTGGCTGAACAACTTGAAGCCCAAGGCGTCATCAATAGTAACGCCACACCATTAAACAGCACTGATGATGAGCTATTCTTGGATGACAATGTTGCATCCTTTAGTGAGGCTAAGAAAAAGCGCGCCTTTAAAAAACGCTGGCTCGCTCTGCCTTTAGCCACAGCCGCCGCCGTTGGATTACTGGTGTTTGGTGGCGTACCCAACCTCAACCCAAGTCCTCAAGCCACTCAAATAGCCGCTTACTCTAGCAATTTACCTGCCCGTGACGTGGTAGCCCGTGCCGAAATGAGTAATGAAGCACTTGAAGATGCCTCAGAACAACCTTCTAAAAATATGTTTCAAAACGCGATGGACGGTATTTCCAGTCTCTTGGGCGGCAACAAGTCTGCCGAACGTATGGAGCAGATGTTGGCAAATGGCGAGCTCGATGAATCAGACTTATCTGATATGGACCGCAACACCATTGCCTCACTGCCAAGCTCAGGCTCATTAGGCAAGGCGCACAATAACATGGACACCATTGATGGCGTTCCTGCTAACGGCGGTTACCTTTCTGAAGATGTCGCTTCAAATTCACCAAACAGTGTACCGATTCGTGTGGATGGACGTCAAAGTCCTTCAGCCGAAGCTTATCTCTTTAAAACCCTTCAGGAAGATATGCCTGAAGACGAAGTCCGCGTTATTATGGGACTCTAGACCGAACTGACCACACTTTAGTATTCACAGTTATTTTTATCATTAACGATTACAGGACAAAGCACCCTATGATTACCATTCACCGCAACACGACAAGTCAACTCCTGACACGAGCTCGCCTTGCCCTTAAGGCGGAGAAATCAGTCCTCGCATTAATCAGCGTTATTACCATTGGGCTCGCTGGTGGCTTTTCGCCCGCCTTGGCCGAAGATGGTATTGATGTGAATTGGGCGAGCTTGAATCTCAACTCCAATCAGTCCACTCAAATTAATGCCTATGAATCTGAATGGCAAAAGACCTGTGCTGAGCTAATGCCTCAAATCGAATCAGATAAATCGCAACTCATGAAATTAATGAATTCCCCTTCTGCCGATGAAGAACAAATTATGGCCTTACAGCAGCGCATCTCAAAAAACAAAACCACGCTGCAAAACAAAGCCATGCAAATCTACCTTAAAAAGAAGCATCAGTTGGATCCCAACCAACAAAAAGGCTTACAAAAAATGATGCGCACCAATTAAGCAAACCCACTAAAAAAAGCATCCTATATTCAACTAAAAACCCGACTCATCTAAATAGAGAGTCGGGTTTTTTGTAGCTTAAATTTTTATACTAGAACCGTTTTAACGTTTTTATTTAGACTCCTCTTTCGGCTCCGGTAGATTCCATTGCATATGAAGTTCTTTGAGTTGCGCTTCATCTACTTCAGCCGGAGCTTCTGTCATCGGGCAGATGGCTTGGTTGGTCTTAGGAAAGGCAATCACTTCACGAATACTCTCTGAGCCCGCCAGTAAGGCCACAATACGATCCAAACCAAGGGCAAGACCCGCGTGTGGCGGCGTGCCGTATTGAAAGGCATCGAGTAAGAAGCCGAACTTCGCACGGGCATCCTCATCACTAAAGCCAAGTAGTTTAAAGATCTTCGCTTGCAAGTCCGCTTCGTGAATAC
>CAYGPY010000170.1:0-6486 GCA_964351765.1 uncultured Vampirovibrionales bacterium | reverse complement strand
GACCGCGAGTCTTGAGTTGTTTGATGGTGAATATACGGACGCCAAAGCGATTATCGTGGATCGGATTCAGTATCTAGAAAACTTGCACGAAGGCTTCTTGCAGTTTAAAAAATTGAAACCCCATGAGGCTGAAGCCCTCTTATCGGGCCAAATGACCCCGATGGATATTCGTCAAAATAGAAAACTGTATCGCGTGTATGACACGGTGATTAGTCCGCCTCGCTCGGAGGAGGATCCGCGTGCGACTCAAAAACTAAAAAAGAACGATGACACGAAACCCTCTTTAACAAATGGTAAGCCACAACCCAACCCCGATGCCAGAGCTCTTGAAGCCTCAGATAAAATGATGGACAAGCTCGCCATGCTCGATGAACCGGTTATTGAGGAACCTGTCGTTACGGAAGAGGCTTCAGAAGAGAGTTCTAAAAAGGTAGAGAGCTAGGTCTCACTTCTAGATAATAATTCAATAAAAAAGGATGATGTTGGTTTACATCATCCTTTTTTAATTTAGATTGTTTGGCGTTTGCCTTACAGTTTAATTTGGCCGCGTTTTTCTGGGTTGATGTGAACCGTGTCCACAAAGCGAACCAAGCCAGATTGGTGGGTTAGGATAATACTGTGTGTGCGTGAGCCGGTTCCAAAGTAGTTCACGCCTTTAAGTAAATCACCCGTGGTGATACCACAGGCGGCAAACACAAGCTCATCACCTGGGGCTAAATCATTGGTGAAGTATACTTTTTCTTCAGACGGGTCAACGCCCATTTTTTCGGCACGGGTGCGTTCTTCATTGCTTCGCCATTGAATGCGAGCCTGAATTTCACCACCCAAACACTTCACCGCAGCAGCGGTTAATACTGCTTCAGGAGCGCCACCGGCACCCATCACAGCGTGAATGCCTGTACCCTCAAGGGCGGCTGAAATAGCGGGCATTAAATCACCATCGCTAATGAGTTTGATGCGCGCGCCTGCTGAACGGACTTCTTGAATCAACTCTTTATGGCGTGGACGGTCCAAGATCACAATGGTTAAGTCTTCAATCGAGCGGTTTAAGCTCATCGCAATGGTGCTAAGGTTGTATTTAACGGGGGCTGTGATATCGACTTTGCCACGGGCTTCAGGGCCTACAACCAGTTTTTCCATATAGGTGTCAGGGGCGTGAAATAGGCCGCCTTGTGGGCTGAGAGCCAATGTGGCAACCGCACCGGGCAAGCCGTGGGCAACCAAGTTGGTGCCTTCAAGTGGATCAACCGCGATGTCGACTTTGATCATCCCTTTTTCGGCCATGCCAACTTTTTCACCAATATAAAGCATCGGTGCTTCGTCGCGTTCGCCCTCACCAATAACAATGGTACCGTCAACAGGGACTTCACTTAGAAACTTACGCATTGCGGTTACGGCTTCTTGATCCGCACCGTCTTTATCGCCTCGACCCATCAAGCGGGCGGCGCCAAGTGCAGCGGCTTCAACAATGCCAAGCACCTCGCGAGACAATGTACGTTCGGCTGCGGCAGAAATATCGTGATTGGTCTTTGTGGTTACTTTGTTGGTCACAGGGGAATGCTCCTCGTTCTCTGCTTTATTACTCTCAATAGTGGTGTTACTTTTGTTTGATTTTGTTGCTGTGGTCATCGATTTAGTCCCTCTCACAAAACTTAAAAGCACTTCATCACGGAACGGATATCAATACGATCCGTGTATGGAATTAGCCACAGCATAGCTCAAAGACAACCATAAGTGAATGGTTGAAACGGATTAACCCTTTTAAGCCCTACGCAACTTGTTTTACAGATTAAACTCGTTGCCTTTAAGATCGCTGTTTAAAATATCGAGCGCCTTGCGTAAACGACGACTGACCTGCATTTGAGAAATACCCAACACATCAGCAATCTGAGTTTGGCTCATGTCCTTATAATAGGTCATCACCACAACGTCTTTGAGTTCATCTTTTAAGTCTTCAACCGCTTTTTCAACCAAGATTCGGTTTTCACGATTTTCGGTGAATTCGTAGTATTTATCATCCACCAGCTTCTCAAGATAAACCGTCTCGTTGCCATTATCGTTAACCATAAACTGATCGAGTGAAATGGGGGTACGACGACGCTCGATACTTTGTGCTTGTTCAATGTCTTTTACAGGCATTTCAAGAGCATCGGCAATTTCTAAGTCAGTAGGCGTACGCTCAAGCTTGTTGGTTAGTTCTTGAACAACTTGATTTACACGATAATACAGCTCGTACATCTGCCGAGGGGCTTTGATCATCGCTGTTTTATCACGCAAATAATGTCGCATTTCACCGGTAATAAAATAGGTGGAATACGTTTTAAAGCTGCTGCCCATCAACGGGTTAAATTTTTCAATGGCCTTAATCAAGCCAATGTTGCCCATTTGTACCAAATCTTCAACAGGGTCAGTACTCCGTCGGCCAATACCGTGGGCAATACGTTTAATATAAGGAAAAATTTGCTCTACGATTTTATCGCGGAATTTGTCTTTTTCAGCCTGATTGTCAGCTGCCATATAGCAACTAAGAAACTCGTCGAGTTGCTCATTAAAGAGATCGGCCGTTTTTGTTGTTGTGTTAGGGGATTGTGCCATTAAAAATCAAATGTATCCATGGTGAACAAAGTAAGTCTGCCCTGAAAGGGTTTAAAACCTGTCGGTAAAAGGGTTTATGGGTATATAATACTGCCCTTGTTTTGAGTATAGCACCCGATAGATATACTTCGAGTCCTCAGATTGACGTAAATCAAACGCTCTAAACACATTATTTGAAAAAATCGGTCAAACGTAGGAGAATAGAGAGTATAGATTATTGTGAATACATCATTCCAAATCGATGTTGCTTACCCAACAGATAGGACACCGTTTATTATGGCGACTAAAACACCGAGTCAACAATCGAAACAAACAGGCTCAAAAACCATTTTGATTGCCGAACACGCGGGCTTTTGCCATGGTGTAAAAAAAGCGGTGGATAAAACCATCGCCACGGGTGACAAGAGCGATAAGCCCGTGTATGTGTTGGGCCAATTGATTCACAATCAACAGGTTATTAATCACTTGTCCTCACGTAATATCCAGACCGTAAACAGCTTGGATGACGTGCCCAAGGGCAGTGTGTGTGTGATTCGCACCCACGGTAGTACCCCTGAAGTGGTGGAAGCCGCTCAAGATAAAGGCATTGAAGTGGCTGATGCGACATGCCCTGATGTGAGCTTGGTACAAAACAAAGCCATTCAGTTGGCCGAAGAAGGCTACACCGTGGTGGTGGTGGGGAAAGAAGAGCACCCTGAAGTGGTTGGCATTATGGCTCACGCTCAGCGTATGGCCAACGCCAACATTGTGGCGGTTAATCGTATGGAAGATTTGCACGCCAAGCTGGCCGATATCCCTAAGCGCCGTGTGGGCATTGTGTCTCAAACCACGCAATTGGAAGAAACGTTCTTTGATATGGTGAAAGAAGTCTCGAAGATGGCCAAAGAGGTGAAGGTGTTTAATACCATTTGTCCAGCCACGTTCTTTCGTCAAAGTGCAGCGCTTGATTTGGCCCAAAAAGTTGATTTTATGGTGGTTGTGGGCGGTAAAAACTCCAGCAACACCACACACCTCGCTGATATCTGCCGCAACGTGGGTACAGGTGTGATTCACGTAGAAACCTATGAAGAGCTAAAAGGCCACGCGCCTTTAGATGAGGCCAGTATCGTAGGCGTCACCGCAGGCGCCTCCACCCCAGACTGGCTCATCGACGAAGTCATCGAGTACGTTCAGGGCTTGTAGGTCTGGGGAAATGAATGATGGAATCAGAAATTACTAAAGATAAACACTGGTCACGGCATTTGAAGCTATTAAGTCGTCCTTTTGTTCTCGCTCTTTTACTTGCGGCTTTTAACCTTATCTATACTGTTTTTTACGAATCTTTTTTTATATATTTTTTCTCAGATGATTCGGTAATAGGGTATACATTTTGGGGTGCTTCCATTCTTTTGCTGTTAATTGTTTTTGTTGAACCATTTTACGTACCTATGAGAAAGGGTTTATTAAATCCTCCATTTACGATTGTTATTTCTCTAGTCATATACTGCGTGGCTTTTTTCTATAATGTTGGTTTTGCTGTAAACTCGCCTTCAGATCCTAATGATTTACTAGGTAAAGATATAAATGTTCCTATTGGTATGAAAATTACCGAAGTGCAAGAATACATAGTACCCACTCACAATAATCAACCAGAACAGGTTAAAAAAGGCGTATCTGAATTAAATTTGTCTGATTCAAACATGAGTGGATTTGAGTATATTTTAAGAGGCTATGTGAATGCTGGTGAGGCCGGTACTTTGTACTTGAAAGGTTTCGAAGCGGTTAGTGGAGGTCCGTTATCACTTGAGTTTGAAGAGCAAAATGCTCAATGGTCAGAGGATTCTGACGAAAAATTCTTTTTTGAATTCAACACAATACAGTCATATGAAGGTGGGAAGGATTACAAATTTCCAGCAAGACTTGAGGTTTGGTTTAAGCCTTCTAACGGCAAAACATTCTTAGAGAGAATCTTGATAAGTAAAATTTTTATGATCCATGGGTATGATTGGCGGTCTATGAATTTAGATTGAGATTTAATGATCCGGTTTGAGGGGGATTGGGATCATTTTTTGCTTGCAAATTGTGCTGTTTGCGTCACAATGGTATCACGTTTTTTATTGACCTCACTCTTTGGCTTTATTGACACGGGTTTGCGATGTTTTAAACGTAAGGCGAGGCCGCTTTTAAACGGCTTTGACCCCACACACTTGAAAGGAAACCGTAACGTTATGATGATGAGTACTGTTGTTGAACCATCGCAAGAGATGAAAGACGCTTTTGCAGCCCTATTAGAAAAGAGCTTTGAGACCGATATCAAAGCCGGAAACATTGTAGTCGGAGAGATTGTTGCTATCGATAAAGATGGCCTTAGAGTAGACATTGGTGGTAAAACCGAGGGCGTTGCCCCTAAAAAAGAATTGCCTAACTGTCGCTCCCTAGAAGATTTAAATAACACCTATAAAATTGGCCAAGTTGCCGAATTTTATATTTTGGGCGGTGTTGATAACGAGGAGGTACGCTATAACCTCTCTATTCGCCGTGTCCAACAGTTGAAAAACTGGAATGAACTAGTCGCCCTTAAAGAAGCCAACGAAACCGTTGAAGTGACCGTAACGGGTATCACCAAAGGTGGCGTCATCGTTAACATCATGGGCTTTAAAGGCTTCATTCCTGCGAGCCAATTGCGTGTTGCTAAAACCATTGCCGAATTGGTTGGCGATGAGCTTCCAGCCCGCATCTTAGAAGTAGACCAGAAGAAAAACAAATTGATTCTGAGTCACCGTGAAGCCGTGTTTGCTCAGAAAGCCGCTCAGCGTTCTGAAACAATGAAAAGCATTGATGAAGGCGACGTAGTTCAGGGTAATGTGGTTAAAATCACTGACTTTGGTGCCTTTGTTGATATTAACGGCATTGATGGCTTACTGCCACTGTCTGAAATCACATGGCGTCGTATTCAGCATCCATCCGAAGTACTTAGCCTTGGCGAAAAGCTAACCGTAAAGGTACTTACCGTGGATACCAACTTGCAACGTATCAGCTTGAGCTTGAAGCGTTTGCAGAACGATCCGTGGACAACCGTAACCACTGATATTGCCATTAATGAGCAATTAGACGGTAAAATCAGTAAGTTGCTGGGTTCAGGTGTATTGGCTGAGTTAAAGCCTGGTATCGAGGCTTACTGCCCTTATACCAACGAAGGCCCACGCTACGCGCTGACTGACCGTTACCGCTTTGAAGTGTTGTCCATCAACCCTCACGACCGTCGTATCACCCTCACCTACGTAGGTGCTGCTGAACACGTTCCTGTGGCGCCTGTGGCCGAAGAAGAAGTGGCTGTCGATGTTTCCTCCGAGGTTGTTGCTGAAACGCCTGTTGAAGCGACTGCCGAGGTTGTTGAGCCCGCGACGGTATAAATAATTTAAGTTGAAGCCGGTTTACAGAGAAATTAAAATCTAACAATCTGTAAACCGGCTCACCAACTTTCTTTTAAAACAATTGACTTCACCCTATGCGATTGATATAGTTGTATCCTGAATTTTTATATCTGGCATTAGTGCCCCTCAAGCTCAGATTTTGAATTAAATTCAATCCGTGTCCGTGATAAACGAATTAGATTTATAGTTTTAGACTTACAAGATTAGACTCAAATAAGGAAGGACCCCTCATTATGTTGGCGGTTGTAAATGTAAATGGCAAACAGTACGAAGTAGAAGAAGGTCGATACCTCTTTGTTGACCGTATGAGCCAAGCTCCTGAAGAAAAAGTAACTCTAGAAGAAGTGCTTTTAGTGGCCGATGGTAAAGACACCTTGATTGGTGCTCCTTTTATTGATGGCGCTACGGTAAAAGCCAAGGTTCTTTCTCACGAGCGTGATAAAAAGATTTTGGTCTACAAGATGCGTCCTAAAAAATG
>CAYGPY010000169.1:0-6500 GCA_964351765.1 uncultured Vampirovibrionales bacterium | reverse complement strand
AACAAGATTTTGTTGGCACCTTTTTTTTTGCAAATTTTCAGGCTAGCTTGCTAAAAAGCAGCTAAAAACACGTCAAAAAGTGGCAAAAAACGCTCAAAAACATCAAAAAATGCCCCATTTTTACCTCTTTTTTGCTCGTTTTTTATCACACACCCCCTCATTTTAGATTTTTAAGCCCATGCCAATGCTCAAAAATTAGTTTCAAATCTCATCCAGTTACTGTATCAAGATCACACGAGTTTGAACGATATATAAAATACGGAGAACAACATTGCGAATGCAGCGTAAGATTCTCTGCCTCACCCCCTCATATCATAGTTTTATTTTCTCTCTCTTTCCCTGATGAACCACACAGGTGCCCGTACAAGATTTTGTTGGCACCTTTTTTTTTGCAAATTTTTCAGCGGCACAATACCTACTATAAGCAGGTATAATAGAGGGATGAAACTCTTTAAAACTCTTGATGATTACTATATCGACCGGTGCCTCAAACTCGCTCGTAATGGTGAAATGACCGTCAGCCCTAACCCCATGGTGGGTTGTGTTGTGGTTGATAAAGATGGACGCCGAGTGGGCGAGGGCTTTCATCAACGTGCAGGCTATGAACACGCCGAACTGATTGCGCTAAACGAAGCTGGTGAAGCCGCCAAAGGCGGTACGCTCTACGTAAACCTAGAGCCCTGCAATCACCATGGCCGCACCCCTCCTTGTACGGACGCCATTATCAAAGCGGGCATCACAAAAGTGGTGTGTGGCACACTCGACCCTAACCCCAAAGTATCGGGTGCTGGACGAGATGCCCTTCAAAACCACCGTATTTCAGTGCGTTACGGTTTTCTTGAAGAAGAATGCCTCCGGCTCAATGAGAAATTCTTTCACTATATTTCGACCAACCATCCCTTCGTCACGCTTAAAATGGCGATGACCACCGATGGGAAAATTGCCACGCGTAATGGTGAAAGCAAATGGATTACCGGTGAACTCTCTCGGCAATACGTGCATCATATGCGGAGCCAGCACGATGCCATTATGACTACGGCTGATACCGTGATAGCCGATAACCCTCAACTTACCGTCCGGCATTTCAATTTACCCGATGCCTCTGAAAACGATGGGCCATCCTCAAAACGAAGCCAACCGATTCGAATCATCCTCGACCGACAGTTTAAACTCAATCCTGATGCTATTAATCCTGAAACAAACGCCGTGTTTCACTTGTTTGACCCAGAGCGCGATGCCATAACGTGGGTCTTTACCAGTAAGATCCATCACAATGAACATAACGCAGAGCGAGCTAAAGCACTTGGGATACGTGTGTTTGAAGTGGATGACACGGGCCTCGGACTCAGTATGAAAGAAGTGTATGACGTGCTGGGGCAAAATGATGTGAGCAGTGTGATGGTTGAAGCCGGTGGGCGGTTGGCAGGGCATTTAATGCGTCATGGCTTAGTGAATAAACTCCAACTCTTTATGGCTCCTATGATTATGCCTGACCCAATGGCCATCCATGCCTTTAGCGATAGCGTAAATTTACAGCTACCCGATGCCCCAAGAATGTATGTCCATCAAACCCGCCGATTAGAACGAGATATTGTGATTACGGCCTACCCCGACACCAAATCCACAGCCATTGTAAAACCGCTATAGAAGCCGGTTTAATCCCCCTATAAGCGTTAAAGTTTTACCCCTTTTTACCGATAATACTACTCAATGATGCATTTATTTTTCAATACACCAATTACAGCCCCGAAGAATAAGGGTTTTACCTTGGCCGAGCTGCTCTCAGCGCTGGCTATTTTAGGCGTCATCGCGACCTTCACGATCCCCAAGGTGCTTCAAGGCTCCCAGAATGGTCAAAAGCTAGCCATTACTAAAGAAATTGCCGCCAGCATCTCTAGTGCCTATTCGGCCTATAATCTTGATAGTACACCTACTTCCACCACGGGCCCTATTGATTTAACGTCCTACTTTAACTATGTTCGCTTAGACACATCATCACTGATTGATGAACGTGAAGGGCTCACTTCTGCCAATTGCGCTGCTGCAAACAGAGTATGCATGGTATTACACAATGGTGCCACGCTCGCCGTATACGATACCGTTAACTTTGCTGGCACAAGCAGTTTAAATGCCGTTTGGTTTCTGGTCGATCCTGATGGTTCTTATAGTGGTGCTACCACAGGCAGTGGCAAAGGGGTGAAGCTTTGGCTGTATTATAATGGCCGGCTCACTAGTCAGGGTAGTATCGAAACCGGTACACTCTATAGCGGTGGTACCTCTAACCCTGAGCCCGATGTGTCTTGGTTTGAGTGGTAGGTTTAACCAAAATAAAAACATCAAAAACCTTTATACTATGGGTTGACTACTCAAGTTATTAGATAGTTTGTCGATACTCTAAACGTTATGAACCGATTGTTTAAAAAGCCTGTTATCACCTTTAAGCGTAAAGGTTTTACCCTAGCCGAGCTCTTGTCTGCTTTGGCTATTTTAGGCGTGATTGCGACATTTACCATTCCAAAAGTACTCAATGCTTCACAAAACGGGCAAAAAGTGGCTATTGCCAAAGAAATTGCCGCAAGTATGAGTGGTGCCTATACGGCCTACAGCCTTAATAATACACCCACATCAACCACCGGTATTTTTGATCTCACACCGTATCTAAACTATGTACGCATTGATTCAAGCACCGTTATTGATGAGCGTCCTACACTGACGTCTGAAAACTGTGCAACAGCTGGCCGTGCCTGCCTGTTGATGCATAACGGGGCCACCGTGATGTACTTCACCACCGTCTCTTTTGCAGGTACCGGTGCACTAAATGCCGTTTGGTTTTTAGTAGACCCTGATAGCACTTATAGCGGAAGCACCACAGGCAGTGGTAAAGGCACAAAGTTCTGGCTCTACTATAACGGACGCCTAACCAGCCAAAGCGGTGTTGCCACAGGTACCACCTACAGCCTAGGCGGGACAGCTCCTGCTGCCGATGCAGACTGGTTTGAATGGTAGGCTTAATGTATCATTAACCAACCGTGTTCAGAATCTTACCGACGTATAAATCCAAGGCTGGGGTTAAGTCACCTTCTTGGACTTGGATGTATTTTTGTCCCTGCATCGATTTTCGCAACTTGGTGTTATCCCCACTGACAATGGCATGGTTAGGCAGTTGCTTCTGGCCGTAGTTTTTCTCAACCAACAGCTCCGTATCATTGTAATGATGATCACCAGCGGTAATAACGCCTTTAATATTGGCGTTCTTCTTGGTAGCAAATCGGTCCATCATATAACTGGTACCACTGGCCTTAGTGATGCCACCGGGCATTAAGGCAAACACGCCGTACTCGTGATCGTCGTGACCGGATTTCATATTGCCATAGGTGATAGTTCTACCCTGTTGGTTTAATTTATCAACCACTTTTGTAATTAACGCATTGGCTTCAGCCTCATCCTCAGGACGATACACACGTTGCAAACTTCCATCAGGCAAGGTTTTTAAACCGCTAATGGCAAAGCCAGCCGTAGTGGCGTACCAGTTCACCAATAGTTTTTGACCATTAGGCTTTTCTAACATCGCTGTTTTAAAATCACGGTGCGATCCGGTTGTAAATTGATCAGCATCCACGGCTCTAAAACCAGCTTCAGTAAATACACTCACTAATGCCTTTTGCGCAGCTTTAAAATCCCATTTGGTTTTTAATTTCACTTCCGATTGCCATGCTTTATCTTGATCGTCTAAGGTGAGGGATTGAATCCAAACATCAGCGGGTTTCCTACCCACATTATAATAATGCTCTTGGCCATTATTTAAACTCAACACATCAAGAGGCATGTTTTTAAACAGATCCGAAATTTCTTTTACGGCCACCAACCCACGGCCTGTGGTTAAGTGCACCGTCAGATCATTAGCAAATCGACGTAAGGTCGCCTTGTTTTTTTCAACCAAGTTGGTCATTGGCGTGCTATCTTCATTCCATCCCACAAAGGTCGAATCAATATCCGAACTTAACCACACAGGCCGTTGTGATAAGGCCTGCATCGATTTTTTTTGCGCTTGCTGCTGTTGCAAATACTTAGGTACAGCACCCGCAAATTGCGGTACAGAATAAGAAAACTGTTGAACAGACATAGAAAACCCTTTACTAATTCATCATCTCAATGATGATTCGATAAACCCCTAAAACTAAAATCTCGCTTAGCTTTATCGTGATTCAATAATCACTTGATCGGTGCCATCGGTTTCGTTAAATTGCACCTGCACACGTTCTTCACGTGAGGTAGGAATATTTTTACCCACAAAATCAGCACGAATCGGCAACTCACGATGACCTCGATCGAGTAACACCAAAAGCTGAATCGCTGCTGGGCGACCGTATGCATTTAAGGCATCCATAGCCGCGCGCACACTGCGTCCGCTATACACCACATCATCCACCAAGACCACGGTCTTACCTTCAAGATCAACGGGGACTAAGCTTTCGGCTGTGGATTTAAAACTTTGCCCTGCATCATCCCGATACAAGGTGATATCCAGATACCCAACCGGCACGGATTTACCTTCAAACTCTTCAATCAAACTACCAATACGCTCGGCCATGGGTTTACCACGGGTTAAAATCCCCATCACCACCAAGTTATCAATACCATGGTTGTACTCAAGTAATTCGTGCGTTAAACGCTTCAGTGCGCGTTCCACATCATTACTGTCCATCACTACTTTTGAAAGATTCGTTTCGGTCACGGTTGTCATATCCACATCCTCTACAACAAACTAAACTGCATTAAGGCGACTCAACAGTTCGTTATTACGCCCTATCTTAGCGGTTTTCTAGCTTTAATTCAACTTTTGTAACGGCGCGCCATTATCACACCTCAACACATGCTCAATGGCATCAAAGCTGGCCTTACCCTTACTCAACGATTCTTTGTACTCGTGTGTCGGCACAGAATCAGCCACAATACCCGCACCCACTTGCAACGACAACGTCGTTTCATTATTGGAACTATCACGCTGCGCCACAATACTTCGAATTAAAATACTACTATCAAAGGCACCCGTGCGCTCATCCCAATAAAACATGCTACCCGTGTACCAGCCTCGGCTCGTTGGCTCCAGCGCATTCAATGTTTGAATACAGCGAATTTTTGGGCATCCTGTGATGGTGCCACCAGGAAACGTGCTTTGAATCACATCCCACATATCACACTCTGGTTTGAGTTCCCCCGCCACATTACTCACCAAATGCATCACGTGGCTATAACGCTCCACCACTAAGAGCTCATCCACCTCTACCGAGCCCGCCAAACAAACACGCCCTAAATCATTGCGCTCTAAATCCACCAGCATCATATGCTCAGCCTGTTCTTTAGAAGAGGCCAACAATTCGACTTCGTTAGCTTTATCCTCTTGCTCCGTCTTACCACGTCGACGTGTTCCGGCAATGGGACGGGTATCCACACGCATCGAGTCCTCTTCTAACGGCGATTGAATCCGTACTAAGCGTTCGGGTGAATTAGACACCAGCGTTGTATCGCCAAAATGATACACACCAGAAAAAGGTGATGGGTTGGTTTGTATGAGTTGATCGAATAACGCCAAGGAAATGTCGTTATTACTTGATCCGTTTTTGATGGTGGTATCAAACCCCACTGATAAATTCGCCTGATACAAATCACCCTCTAAAATATGATGTTGAATGGTTTCAACGTGCTTACAAAAATCATCTTGATTTAAGGTAGGCCTAAACGTTGGTGACTCAATATCACAACGCTCGCTATTATTAGAAACATCTGACTGTGACCACAGGTTTTGATACACGTCACTCACGTTATCTCGACACGAAAAAAGGGATAGCGTTTGATTGTGATTATCCCAAACCAGCCAATCACTAAATCGATGCATCACCAGATCAGGCAAGCTTGATTGCGTTTGTTGACTCTGATGCGTTGTAAAAGCATCGTCACACCATCGGTAAAACGGATACCCTAAAATTCCCGCCCAACCACCTTGACACGGTAACTTATTATCAGTGATAGCCTTCTCACTTTTTTCAAATTGCGATCCGTTAAGTGCCCACGTTTGCCACGCGAGCAAATCCGATTGACTCGATTGAACCATTCGTAAGGTTTCAAAAAGATGGCTCGACTCTGAGATCGTGATATCTTTCTGATCTGATTTCAAATTACAGTGCAATACATTATTCTTTAAAACAACCGAATCTGTTGGATTACACGCCAGCATACAAAATCGATTGAGTGCATCCTCAGATGCCGTTTCTAAATCTACGCTCCCAAATTGAGCCACCGCATTCGTTTGTTTTTTCATTACACGTGAAAAAAAACGAGCCACCTGACTCACATCGATTTGTGTTGTTGAGGCGAATAGCGTCACTTAATCGTCATCCAACACGGCAAGTAACTCATCATCCATATCAAAATTGGCATACACGTTTTGCACATCATCGTGCGATTCAATCGCATCCAAAAGCTTAAGTACTTGCTTGGCC
>CAYGPY010000168.1:0-6506 GCA_964351765.1 uncultured Vampirovibrionales bacterium | reverse complement strand
AATGTGAGGTGAGGACGGCGTATAGCTCCCGTGCGCGTTAGGAGCTTGAAGCCACTATATTGTTTGTATTCAGCCTGTTTGTTATCCAGTAGTTTTTTATCCACACCCTTGTCATAGATCATAATTTTTTGATCGAGACTCACATCATCATAGATGGCCATTTTTTTACTGCCCACAAGGGTCACACGGCGTTCTTTTTCAGGGTGCAGCCAACTGGCGTGCAGGGTAGCCATCCGTCCAGAGGGGAAGGTCATATTGAGATACGTCACATCTTCCACACCCTCGGTAATAAAATCATGTCCCCAGCATCGAATGGAGTTAGGAAATTCATTAAATAGATACAGTGCAATTGAGACATCGTGAACGCTCAGACTCCACAGAGCATTGGTGCTGGTTTGCACACGACCCAAGTTCAGTCTCGCGGCATCCAGATAATACGTTTCACCCAGCTCGCCTGAATCTAAAATACTTTTAAGTTTTTCCACGGCAGAGTTATAAACAAAGGTGTGCCCCACCATTAAGGTAAGATTGTTTTTATCGGCCAGTGTGCCAAGTGTTTCACATTGTTCGGCAGTTTCACACAAGGGTTTTTCTACAAACACATTCTTACCGGCTTCTAATGCTTGTTTGGCAAGGTTAAAGTGTGAGGGGATGTCCGTGACAATGGCAATCGCATCCAGATCAGGATCGTTCATCAATAAGTTGCTATCGGTACAGCAGTTTACACTAGTGGGCACAGAAGCCTGAATGGCATCGAGCCGACTTTGATCGCGATCGCATACATATTGAAGGTTAAATAAGGGATTCTGATTGAGGTTGCGAATAATATTGGGGCCCCAATAGCCCGTGCCAATAACGCCCACATTAATATTTTTACCTTGGTTGGCGCTGGCTTTTGATTTTGATTTGCTGGTTGGTTTAGCTGGCATATGTGTTTATCCCATTCACCCTCACTGTTTCATTACTTTGAAACAGTTTAAAAACGCTAGCAATGAAGCAACAGATGCTTCACCTGCTGTTATTATATAGGAAGCTGCCAGCAAGAACCATAGCTAGAGGATTTGTATTGGTACTGTAACAGCATGATGATGTGGCTTAAACTGAGTGAGCGTAAGACGTGAGTAAACAAAAGAAATCAAAATCAAACAAGCAAAAGCCATTGGGCCATGACCACTACCACAGACATGGTACGAGCGATGCTGAGCATGACACGTTACCAAGCTGGATGACTGTCTTTATGGGGTCGTCCTTACTAAAGGTAATCGTGTTGGTTGTGGGTGTGGGTCTGGCTGTGTATGCCTTATTGGGCCCATTGATGAACTGGCCACAGACGGATGAATCGACGTATTTATTGCAGGCGAAATATATTACCGAAGGCAAGTTGATTTATGAAGCGTTCTATGATTTTGTGACACCCGGTAGTCAGTATATGATGGCAGGGTTTGCATGGTGTTTACAGCAATTGGGTGTTGGGTTTAACATCACGCTGCTAAGGCTGGCTGTGTTGGCAGGCTGGCTGGTTGAAATTACACTGTTAATGCGATTGGCGTTTTATTGGCCGCATCCGTTTAAACTATCTCATCCCAATTGGTATCGCTTATCGGTGTGGGTGTTGGGCATCTTTTTGTTTCTAACTGATACGCGCTACGTGATTTATCAGCATCACTTTTGGAGTGGTTTGCTTGGACTGGTGTCGGTCTATTCTTTTTTGCGTTATCAGCAAACACATCAGCAGTGGCGTTTGATTTTTTCTGGCGTGATGGGTGCCTGTACCTTTTGGACCACTCAAACACTGGGACTGGCCATTATTGTTGGGATGCTGGTTTACTGCGGGTTTTGCGCACTGGGGTTTTCACAACAGACGGATATTAAATCGAACCAGTCGCATTGGAAAGATGTCTTTGTTTGGTTTGGTTTTGGATTGCTGATTCATGCGGGTGTGTTTGGGTGGATGCATGTGACTGGCATTTGGCAGGAGTTTGTACGTGATTCATTCCAGTGGCTAAGTCATGGTCACTACGCGGATACAACCGAGTTTGGGTATGCTGTAACTTTGGAATCAGAATTGGAACAAACACTGGCCCCCTTTAGACAAACGCTCCCTCTAGAACAATTGCTTTTATTTTTAGGTCGTCCTTTTATCGCCTTGCACATGCTTCTATTTGTTTGGTTACCTGTGTTGGCTGTGCTTTGGGGGATCGTCGTTACGATTCAAAACCGTATACGTCAAAATAATCAACAACTGTTTTTAATTATTATGGCAGGCGGGTTTTTGCTAGCCACAATGTCTTATTCAACGACCATGCACATTGTGAGCCATGCAGGGTTGGGGTATCTATTGAGCTGGTTGATGGTGCTGTCTTTGGCAAGTTCATTAAAAATGAATGTTGCGAGTGCAAAAATACTTGTAGTGGCTACCTTTTTATTTTTAGGACTCGTCTTTGTGGGTGCCTTGCAAGGCTCGTGGATGTTTTTAAACTATGCCAAAACGGTGACGGATCTTAAGGGTGTGTCAGGAAGTTATATTCATGCAAAACCTGCGGCGTGGTTGGCTACAGTTGAGCGTATTGAGGATATGGTGTTGCTTGAGGAGTTAGCATCACCACCAAGCGTGTTTGTTGTCGGACAATCCCCTCAGTTTTATTTGATGGCGGGCTTTAAAAACCCAACGCGTTTTTCCTTAATTCTGCCTGTGTACACCTCGGATGAACAACAAAAAGAAGTGGTCCGCGATGTTGAATTAAGTAAGCCACAGTTTATGATCTATGACGGTGTTCTAGATACACTTAAAGTGGACAAGCGCTTTGAAGGAATACCTGAACAAGTACGGGCGATGCCGATTATTCTGAATATTGTATCGAAGAACTATATATTAATTGCAGAGTACCCGCCCTACAAAATTTACCGCCGAAAACCCTAACCAAATAAATACTCGGTTGAAGTGGTTAATTGAATAGGTGAAATACGAAAATTGATAATACACCTATTTGAGGACTGTGCTTAAGTTGCTTTAATTATTAAATAAGACATTTGGATTACTGAATGAGTCTTCGGTGCTATTGAGGATAAGCGGATGGACGAGTAATGTAATAGTACAGGGTTAATAAGTCGATACGTTTAGAAATCAATGATTTAGTAGAGTAATGATTGATTTAAATGCCTTTAAGCCCCGTTCTGAAGTGATAGCGAGCCAATAAGAATTTACTAAACAGAACGGTGTCTTTGATTATATTGTCTGTGTTGTTCGATACGTTAATGGAAATTACAGTTTAATTTTCATTTTAAATCAATTCTTAATTTGATTTTTCTAAAAAAACCTGCCTTCAAAAGGCTTCTTTTAAGTTGCTTTTAGGTGCCAGTTTAAAGGTGTAGTTCACAAAGAAAAAAGTAGTAACAATAGGAAGAAAAAGACATGCAAAAAATTCTCTTGATTGACGATGAGCCTCAAATTGTTCAGGATATTTTATCGCTGTACGGTTATGACGTGAACGTGGAAACAGATGGGTATAGTGGTATTCAGCATTTAATGCAAGACGAAACCAGCTATGACTTGGTGGTGCTTGATATTAATATGCCAAAGATGGATGGCTGGAATGTGCTCAAAGCCATACGAAATGGGGATGCGTGTCGTAACGTGCCGGTGATGATGTTGAGCTCGAACGATAAAGAAGATTCAATCGTCACGGGCTTGCGCCGAGGTGCCGATGAATATTTAACTAAGCCTGTCACACCAAGTCGATTGCTGGCGCACGTGGAATCACTATTTCGACGCACGCAGTGGGAAACCAAGGCATCGCAAAAGCTGATCGATCCTGAAGTGGAATCCAAAAAAGAAGCGATGAAGCTTCTGACAGCAAGAGAAACTGAAATTTTAAAGCACTTGGTTCAGGGGATGTCGAATCAAGATATCGGTAAAAAATTGGTAATTTCTGAAACCACAGTAAAGAATCACTTGGCACATATTTTTAAAAAACTCAATGTCTCGAATCGAACTCAAGCGGCTTACATCGCCCAAAAGTTAAATATGTGTTAATCCGATTTACTCAGCACACAAGTGAGTAAAAAACTCGCTTGTGTGCTCTTTTCCAACGGTATATGGATACAATCATGAATTTACGTTTTCTATCAAGTACATTAAACATATCCGATGAATTACAGCAACGCTATTGTGATGAATCATTAACGGTCGATCGATCGTTTTTATCCACGTCTTTGTTTGAGCCTGTTTTAGATGGAATTGCCTTGGGTGAACGTGATCAGGAAATCAATAAAAAGATCACATCGATATTTACTTATGCGTTAAACGCGAGCAGGGCGTATTTAATTTATAATTTCAAGACCGAACGAAGCAAGCCGTGTGACTTAGACATCTCTGATTATGCGGCGTATATAAAGTCAGCCGTATTGTCAGATTGTGTGAGTCATGACGAAAAAAAGTTGACGGTCACCGCCGTATCATCATTGGACAAAACATTTTCCTCTGTGGCAACAACACTCCAAAAACGAGGCGTCGAGCATTTTATTTTGGCGCCCATGTTTTTTCATCAGGAACATCTGGCTACTTTGGTGATTGAACGTGAAACAACACCAACATCGCATAGTGACCAGTGGGACGCTGATACGCTGAGTTGGGTTAAGCGGTTTGTGCGTATTTTATGCCCGCTTGTTTCTATGAAGAAACAACGTATTGAGGCCAATACCGTTTTAGACCACGAGAGTTTGCTTCGAGATGTGTTCACCATTACCAGCCATACGTTTGACGAGACAAAAATGATGCGTCAACTGGTTCGTGCGTTAGGCGGTTTTTTTGATGTGGATTGTCTATCATTGGTACGGCTGGATTCAACGGTTTACTCGGAAAAGCCGTTGCTTGCCGGAATCTCGTCAACCATGGCCTCTGTGCAAGGGTATCAACGTCAATCAAACACGTTTTTTGATGCACTGGATTGTCCTGAGCATACATTTGATGTGTTGTTGCAGTCGTTGTTAATGCAACCGGATTCGGATCAGTCTCAACCCTATGAGGCGGCTCTTGAAAAACATGCTGACGTCACGACGCATTGCTCGTTTCCTTTGTTGTATCGAGGACTGCCCTATGGTGTCTTGTATTTTTCAGACCAGCAACATCGTCATTTTGATGCTCAGGAACGAGAGCTTCTTGATACGGTTATTGCTCAAATTAGTAATGCCTTTTATCAGGCTGAGCTATATCGAAACGCTCAGGATGCTTATGCCGAAGCACGATTGGCGAACCGTAAAAAAAATCTGTTTATGGCCAGTATGACCCATGAATTGCGCACGCCGTTAAATACCATTATTGCGGGATCGTGTATGGTGGGTGATGGCTTGTTGGGCGAGGTAAACACGAAGCAAGAACATTATATGAGACTCATTCAGCGTAATGGCGAACATTTGTTATTGATGATTAACGAGTTGTTGGATTACTCAAAAATTGAAGCAGGGAAACTATCCTTAACGAAAGAGCCTGTGGCATTACGATTGTGTATTGAGCAAGCCGTGGATTTGATGCTGCCTTTAATGGAAGAAAAAGGAACAATTTTTTCACTGGCCTTTGAGAATGAGTTGCCTGAGTATGTCGAATGGGATAGCTATCGTATTCAGCAAGTGATTACGAATTTGCTTTCAAATGCTAATAAATTTACAGGCGCTGGAAATCGTATTGCCATTCGATGTGGGCGCGTTGATTTAGAAGGGGAATCCTTTATAGAAATTGATGTGGATGATGAAGGTTGTGGCATTGCTGTTGAGGATCAAGACCGTATTTTTATGGCGTTTGAGCAAATTGATACGTCACAAATGGGATTGGATGAAAAAGTAATAACAGGAACAGGTTTGGGTTTACCAATTGCTAAAATGATTGTGGCAAGTCATAACGGGAGCATCCGTGTTCAATCCACATTGGGTGAGGGAAGTTGCTTTAAGGTACTTCTACCAGTAGGTGATGTGAAGCCTGAGGAAGAAGCAACATGCGCGTGAGTTTGGTTTGATTGCGTCATACAAGGGTGTTAGACTGGTGAGCTCAACACAGACGAGTTAGCGTAAACGGCTGAGTCATTTTCAGCCTGTTAAAGAGGGATCACACCAATGGCAGGGAAAACCTATAATCTGTATTCTTGGAATGTAAACGGTATACGCGCCGGTATTAAAAAAGGGTTTTGGGAATGGCTGCAAAAAGAACAGCCCGATGTGATTGGTTTGCAGGAAACAAAAATTAGCGCTGATCAATTGACTAAAGATATGCTGGAGCAAGAAGGCTACTACTCCTATTGGAGCCATGCTGAAAAGCGAGGCTATAGCGGTGTGGCTATTTTTAGTAAAGAAGAGCCTCTATCCGTGAGTGAAGGCTTGGGGGTTGAGGAATTTGACCGCGAAGGCCGTGTGTTGGTGGCGGAGTACCCAGAGTTTGTGTACTACACGATTTACTATCCTAACGGCCAGCGTGATGATGAGCGCTTGGATTATAAAATGCGTTTCTATGATGCCTT
>CAYGPY010000167.1:0-6548 GCA_964351765.1 uncultured Vampirovibrionales bacterium | reverse complement strand
TAACAGCACTAATGTCTAATACATTGTTTCCTGACGCGTCTGAAATAACATCTGTGCCATATCCTGTATCAAATACATACGTATCATCACCAGCATCACCTCTAAGAAGGTCATTACCCGCACCGCCGTCTAATAAATCGTTACCATCATCGCCATCGATAGTATCATTATTTGCGCCACCAAACAGTTGATCATCACCGTCGCCACCTTCAAGGTCATCGTTTCCGGCTTCACCATAAAGAGTGTCATTACCGTCATCTCCACGAAGCGCGTCATTACCAGCATCACCGTATAGTTTTTCAGATGCAATAGAGCCGCCCATAAAGTCATACCCAGAATCACCGTAAGTGGTCAAGTTATCTAGGATAGTTTGTCTGTTATCAATCAAACTGTAGGTCGAACTGTCTGAAAATTCTAGTGTCTCAATGTAGTCATCTGGATCGCTCTGTAAGAAATCATTCAGGGTAATTTCATGGCCCGTACTATCAACTTTAACTACTAGGTCATTACCATCGCCGTAAAAACTAATATCGGAAAGAAGCAAGTCATTGAACTTTAGTGTATCGGTACCGCTATGTTCAACAATCGTATCGTTACCATCACCTGAGTTATAGACATACACATCGTTGCCTTGTTGGCCTTGCATATAATCGTTGCCAAGACCGCCATAGAGGGTATCATTGCCTTCTTGGGCATTTAGATTATCGTTACCAGCATAGCCAAAAAGCGATTCCGCTTCTTGCGATGCTGTTATCGTTTCATTACTATCAGTGCCTTCTGATTTCAATTCAGACAATACAACATCACGATTTGTTAGATCGTAGATTTCGCCGTTTGCAAATTCGATTTGCTCAACATGCTCGTCAGTATCTGTAGAGAAAAAGTTACGCACAGTAATTTGATCATCAGATCCATTTACATGAATAACCAAGTCATCAAAACTGCCGCTAAAGTGCACATCACTTTTATTTAAGTCCGTAAAGTAGATGGAATCTGTCCCGCCACTTTCTTCAAGAATGTCGGCACCATCACCTGTAGAAAACACGTATACGTCGTCGCCATCTCCACCACGGACGGTATCATTACCCAGTCCGCCTACAAGTATGTCAGCACCTACTTCGTCTTCTAAGAAGATACTATTACCATAACCTTGAAGTACATCATTACCTACACCACCCAGTAAAAGATCATTACCACCGGCACCAAATACGGTATCATTACCATAACCGCCAATAAGGACATCCGCTTCCGTACTACCACCAACATAATCGTTGTACTCACTCGCAGAATCCAAAATAGTTTCGTAGGTAGATCCTAAATCAGCAATCGTATTATAGAAGTGATCATAGTCAATAAAATTAGTATAACCCAGTACTTTAAAGGTACGAACAATATCCTCAAGCAAGGCTTGTCCTTCTGAGGGGTTTTCTAAAATTTGAGATTGAACATCATTGGCTAATTTACCAAAATCTATACTGAAATTAAAATCAAAGTCTTTATTTGCAGTAAATATATTAGAGGCATCATTTGCAATTTGATATGACTCTTCATCATTCTCCGTAAAAATATCTTGAAGATGTTCAGATAAATGTGTTTGAGCATTTATTTGTGCATACATAAACTCCGAAAGTTTATTGAATGCTGTCACCATAACATCAGCCTGCTGAGCACCAAACGTATTTGAATTGTCGTATGGTTGATTAGTAAATTGCTCCATAGCCGCTACCCAGCGAGAATCCATTTGTGTGGTCAAAGCATCTGGATCTTCATCAATCACACCAGCCCATTCCAAAATAATATCTTCAATTAAATCAAACCGAGCACTAGGATCTGTTTCAGCCATAAACTGTTCTATTTTTGTTTTTAAGTCAGCATTATTTACCATGGCATGCTGCAAGTCATCAACAGCGCCATAACCAATTACTATAGGATATGTTTCAAAGGGTAAAGGATTATCCAAGGCATCATCAGTAATACGGTACGTTGTCTCACGCTGAAAATTAATATCAGACATCTCCAATACCACGCCATCAGCCCTAGCATAAGAACCTTCTAGAATTTTTTCATTCCCATTCTCATCAAACTCACTGACCGATTCCGCAGAAACATTCAATGATTCAATACCCAATTCATCAAGGGAGTGTAACTCACCGTCACCCGTTAAGATTTGCAGTGCCTCAAAATTATCATCACTGGCATCTACTTTACCATCTTCATTACTATCAAACTCGGCCAATGCTTCAAAGCCATCGCTGGCGGTTCCACCACCCTCTAATTCATAGTTATCACCAAAAAGCTCGTTACCGTTATTGATAATACCATCCGCATTTTTATCATAAACAAGCAATCCATCATTACCACCTACCCAAGCGGTGCGCTCATGCTTACCGTCTAAATCATGGTCAAAGATCTCACCCTCTTCAATTGTTGTTGTCTCAATACCATTGCCATCTAAATCTAGAATTATAGGACTTATCATTTCATTACTGGAATCTATTTGACGATTAACATCATCTATAGGAGAGGCTTGGACCGACCCTGTGTTAGCAATTACAGCCCCCATAATTCCACCCAAAACATATCTTAGAGCTACCGCAGTAGTTACTTGCGGTGCCGTAATCAATAGAATCCCTAAACCTGCAGTGAGTAAAACTCCTATTTGAAGCTTCCTTAAGGTCTCAGGGTCAATTGAGCTCTCTGAAAAACCCGGTCCAAGCTCCTCAGGAAAATCAAAACCGCCTGGATTCTTGGGGTCATACAGATCACCTTCTAAAGCTCCACTTTTTCCTGCTTCTTCAAAAAACTGTTCCATTTCATTAGTGCCACCACCACCACCTTTTCCATCATCATCTTTGTCATTTGAAAAAAAATCTTTGAAAAATTCAAGTAGTTTAGATACTGGATTAACTGGCAACATAATTAAAATTTCTCCAAATAAAATAAAACTATTACTTTTTGATCAATTAGAAACTTTATATTGATTTGCTTTTTGGGTATGCCCTAAGGCCATATACGCCTTATACAAATTACTATCAGCAGCCTTCAGGGCTTGTCCACTTAATTCTGAGTAAATTGAATCAATATAAAGAATTGCTTCCTTATATTCCTTTTTTTCATACAAGCTATAGGCAAACATAAAAATCATTTCAACATCTGGTGTCTCTGAAGTTTTGATGTATTTTTTGAAATACATATCAGATGCTTTAAGATCACCGATAAAAACCTCACAACCTGCAAGCAAGGCCAAGTTTTCGTGATCACGCTCCAGGCAATTATCGACACACCAACTATAGTGTTTTTTTGCTCTGTTATACTCACGCAGTGAACGGTAAACATCACCTAGTGCTTTATGACAGTAATATTGATGTTCAAGAATGAAAGCCGTCCCCTCTTCTGAAAGAAGGAGGGCTTTTTCTAAAGCATCTATAAGTTCAAGCTTTAACTGAGAAGATGGCTCAACAAGTGATTTTTCGTACAATATTTTGCCTAAGCACAGATAGTAATAAGTTTTTTTCTTCCCCTCAACTTCAGTAAAAATTGGCTGAATCAGTTGAAATGCTTCATCCCATTTTTTTTGTTTCGCTAAAAGAAAAGAATAGTTCAGTCTTGCCAAATGTTCATTATCATCCAGAACAAGCGCTTGCTTAAAGTAATTTTCAGCATCATTAAATTGCTTCTTACGCTGGCATATACGACCAAGCAATGTATGTGTAGAAGCCTTATCTGGAAAAACCTTTAAAGCCCTAAATGCGTATTCCTCTGCTGTTTTAAGCAACTCAGTATAGCTGAAATAATACTGAGCAAGCCAGTATAGCGCTCGCCAAGTATTTTCATCATACTCCAAAGCCTTTTCGAAAAATGGTTTAGCTTTCTTATATTTTCCCATTGCCGTGTATGACCTACCAATATTGATAAAAGCTTCAGGATTGGTAGGTTCTAAATCAAGGGCTTGTTCAAATAAGCCTAACGCCTGCTCAGGGTCATCATTCTCCAACGCAATCAAACCCATTGCTTTCAATTCTTCATATATAAATTCTTGTTCGTCGTGTATCATCTCTCTACCTTTATGTAAAAACCGTTAACCACTATAGTGTAACGGTCTTTAAAACAAGATCAACGCCTTTAGCGCTCATCTTGCAAACATTTCCGCCTCTTTTTGTTAAAACACGATACATATATTTAAAGCTAATTCAATGATTCTGTAAGAAATCACTATACAACTATAGTTAATTTAACAATGAAGGGCAAGTAAATTGGTAAATTTCATATTATGTATATAGCGAATTCTCATTTAAATAGGAGGTAATAGTACTTTCGTGTCAAAGGTCTGATACTTTAGAATCATCTGAAGCACACTCACCTCAACGTTAAACCAGTAAATCTATTATTGAACCAAAAAAAGCGTAAACGATTTATACAAATCAATATAAATAACACTTTAAGGCTATATTGAGGCAATAGATTGTGCTAAGTTTAAGTTAAATATTTTATAAAAAGAGGGGTAAGCATGTCTACTTTGACATCGGATGTAACTGAAACAGAAGCAGATCTATCACAGGTTTTGCAGAAAATACGCTTTCTTAAACAGCGTGGCTCCTATGAGTTAGCTCAAACCATAACCAGTGAGTTATTGGTTAAACAAAGTAAGCACAAGAGCTTACTTTGTTTAAAAAGCGAGCTTCATTTAGAGCAAGGCGAGTTATCTTTAGCAAAAATGAAAGCACAGCAAACATTCGAGCTGGATTCCAATAGCGAAGAAACGCTTTATCTACTTAGCCAAGTTAGTATGGCTCAAGGTGATACGTCTTCAGCACTAAATTACCTAGAGCAACTTTTGATGCTAAATCCATCACATCAAAAAGCGCAATTCAAAAAATCGACGTGCCTTCTCATTCAAGAGAAATGGGAGCAAGCGTGGCCTTTGTATTCTGTGCATAAAACCCTAGCTCCTAATCGTGAACGAATCTTTAGTACACCTGTTTGGCAAGGTGAACCGCTTACACAGAAAACATTACTCATCTATTGCGACAATGAAGCCGATACAATCCAGAATATAAGATACCTTTCGGAATTACAAGAAAAGCATCCTGACAGTGATATACTTCTGCTTGTGCAATCCGATCTCTTTGAGCTAGTTCGTAAAGTGACCATAATGAGTCCTTCAGTAAATGTCGTTGAAGATATCTATACCAAAGTAGATGCCTCTCCAGAGATCGATCACTATGATTACTATACCTATATCTCGAATCTCCCAGCTCATTTTAAAACTCAAGCAGATACGATTCCGTGGACAAAGCCCTATATAGCAGTTGATAAGCAACGCTTTAACGCTCTGAGTACTCATTTTAATAACAGCAAGCTAAAAGTAGGTTTAGTGTGGCGAGGCGACGAGAATACTGAAAATAATGTTTTACGCTCACTAGCACTTGATGATTACGGGCATTTGGCTCAGCTCTCACACATTCAATATTACAGCCTTCAAAAAGGCTTTTATGCCTACGGCTCAAACAGAGGGCTAAAGTGGGTTGATTTAATTGATCTTGATCCAGTGACTCGTGATTATAGCGACATAGCCACATCTATCGCTCATCTCGACTTGGTTATTACTGCTGACTCAACATTGGCTCACATCGCAGGAGCGATGGGTAAGCCTGTCTGGTTGCTCTTGGACAAAGGTGCCGACTGGCGGTGGCTAACAAATACAAATAAATCGAAGTGGTACCCAAATATTAAAGTATTCAGACAAGCGGAGCAGGGTAATTGGCAAACAGTCGTTAATCAGCTTAGAGAAGAGCTGAAGTACCTCACCCCTGAAGAGCTAAAAGGCATGTCTCAATTTAACTCTACGGAACAAATTGTTGAGTATAAATCTCAAAACCAAAGTCATCAAGCACTTTTAAGTGCGCTGTATCATCAGTCAAAAAATCGTTTAAGGGATGCTAAACGCTTGTATGAACAAGTATTGTCATTAGAACCCACCCACCCTTATGCAAATGCTGGCTTGGCAATGGTTTATATACTCGAAAAAAATACAGATGCTGCTCGGCTATCCATATCAAAAGCTCTAGAGTATAACCAAACGGAATCAAGTTTCTACCTAATTTCAGGAAACCTCAATGTTGCATTAAAACAACTAGAGGCAGGACTGGAACGATATCAGAGAGCTTTAGAGCTGAATCCCTATTGCCCAGAAACAAATAAAAACATTGCTACGGTCTTAATTCATACAAAGCATGTTAACGAGGCTCAGTACTATTTAAGAACAGTTATTCGATTAAAACCAAATGATGTAGACGCATTAGTACAATATGGGCGAGTTTTGATACAATTCACGCAATATAAAAAGGCAGAACAAGCCTTGATTAAAGCATCCGAGGTAAGTCCACAGAGTAAGCCAGTATGGAAAGAACTCAATCAGTTTTACACGTTCATGGGTGATGCTGAAAAAGCCAATATTTGTTTAGCTAAGCTTAAGTAACTTGATTGGAAAACGACTTAAAGAGAGTTAATTTAAATTATGACTTCAAAAACAACATTCTTAATAGGAG